>JBKJQM010000306.1:0-2656 GCA_046594005.1 Mycobacteriales bacterium | reverse complement strand
GTCCGCGCCGCGGCCCTGCGCTCTCCGGAGGCGCGGTGGGCCGCGCCGGCGATGTTGGCCAGCATCCCGCCGAACACCACCCCGTGGAAGGGCCAGACCGCCCACCAGTACGCGTGGCCCGCGAGGCCGCGGGGGTGGAACAGCGCCCGCTGCACGAACAGCGTCCGCCCGTTCTCGTCGGTGTTGACCCCGAGCTCCAGCCACGCCGCACCGGGCAGCTTCATCTCGGCCCGCAACCGCAGCAGCTTCTGATCGACGATCTCCTCGACCCGCCAGAAGTCGAGGGACTCGCCGATGTGCAGCTCGTCCGGGTCACGGCGACCGCGACGCAGGCCGACGCCGCCGACCAGCCGGTCCAGCTGCCCCCGCACGGCCCAGGCCAGCGGGAAGGAGTACCAGCCGTGCTCGCCGCCGATGCCCTCGATGACCCGCCACAGGTCGGCCGGCTCGGCGTCGACCTGTCGGGTGCGCAGGTCCTCGTACAACGAGCCGCCGGCCCAGTCCGGGTCGCTCGGCAGCGGGTCGGACGGCGCCCCGGGCCAGCTCGCGTTCGACCAGCGCGTCTCGACGGCGGCCTCCTTGACGCGCAGCAGCGCGAGCCGCACCGAGTCCTCGAACCCGAGCAGCCCCTCCGGCGGGTCGGGCACGTGCTCCTTGATGTCGCTCTCACTGCAGACGACCTCGTTGACCAGCGACCGCACGAGCGGCTTGGCCAGCGCCGCCGGGACCGGCGTGACGATGTTGACCCAGTGCCCGGACAGCCGCGGCGTGAGCAGCGGCACCGGGATGATCAGGCGCTTGCGCAGTCCGGCCACCACCGCGTACCTCTTCATCATGTCGAGGTAGGTGAGGACCTCCGGGCCGCCGATGTCGAAGCGGCGGTGCACGTCCGCGGGCAGCGTCGCCGCGGCGACCAGGTAGCGCAGCACGTCACGGACGGCGATCGGCTGGATGCGGCTGTTCACCCACTTCGGCGTGATCATCGCCGGCAGCCGCTCTGTCAGGTAGCGCAGCATCTCGAAGGACGCCGACCCGCTGCCGATGATGACGGCGGCCTGCAGGACGGCCGTCGGGACGCCGCTGTCGAGCAGGATCTGGCCGACCTCCTCGCGGGACGCCAGGTGCGGCGACAGCTCCTCGTGCTCGGCGACCAGTCCGCCCAGGTAGACGATGCGGGACACGCCGGCTGCCTTGGCGACCTCGCCGAAGGCCTGCGCGGCACGCCGGTCGGTCTCCTCGAACTCCTCGCCCTCGCCGATGGAGTGGATGAGGTAGTACGCCACGTCGATGCCGGCCAGCGCCGCGCCGAGGCCGTGGCCGCCGAGCGCATCGCCCTCCACCACGTCCACGTCGTGCCTCCAGGGGACGTCGCGCAGCCGGCTCGCGTCGCGGGTCATGGCGCGTACGACGTGGCCCTCCGCGAGCAGGCGGGGGACCAGGCGCCCGCCGATGTAGCCGGTCGCACCGGTGACGAGCACGGAGAGGGGCACGCCCCCACTGTGCTACCCGGAGGGGGTCTCCGCCTCCGGGACGATGGACGGCGCTGCCGACGGGTCGGTCCGCATCCAGAGCGTGCGCTGCGGGAACGGGATCTCGATGCCGGCCTCTGCGAAGGCCGTCTTGATGCGCCGACGCAGCTCGCGCGCCACCACCCACTGCTCGAGCGGTGCGGTCTTCACGACCAGCCGGATCGCGATGCCGTCGGCGCCGAGGTTCTCGACGCCCCACACCTCGGGCTCCTCGAGGACGACCTTGCCGAGCTCGTCGTCCTTCCAGACGCTGTCCGCGGTCTGCTTGATGACGGCTGCGGCGCGGTCGGTGTCCGTGTCGTACGCGACGGAGACGTCGAGCAGCGCGCGCGACCAGCCCTGGCTCATGTTGCCGATGCGCAGGATCTCGCCGTTGCGGATGTGCCAGACGGTCCCGTCGACGCTGCGCAGCCGGGTGGTCCGCAGCCCGACCGCCTCGACGATGCCACTGGCCTCACCGGCGTCGATGGCGTCCCCGACGCCGTACTGGTCCTCCAGGATCATGAAGATGCCGTTGAGGAAGTCCTTCACGAGGTTCTGGGCGCCGAACCCGAGCGCGACGCCGATGATCCCGGCGCTGGCGATGATCGGGCCGAGCTGGAGGCCCAGCTCGCCCAGGACCATGGCGCTGCCGACGGTGAACACGATGACGGAGGTGACGCTGCGCAGGACCGAGCCGATGGTCTCGGTCCGCTGGCGGCGGCGCTCTGTGAGCAGCGGAGTCGCCTCGACGACCGCGCCGTCGTCGCGCCCGCGCAGCGGTCGGATGCCGACAGGGACCGTGCTGGTCACCGCCTCGTGGATGACGCGGTCGATGAGGCGGAACAGCACGTAGCGCACGACGAAGGCCAGCAGCACCACGAGCAGCACGTGTGCCGCCGTCGCGACGGCCGCGCCGTTGTCCCGCAGGAAGTCCTTCACGTCAGGTCCAGTCCGGTGTGGGTGGCGAGGAACGACAGCGTGTCGACCGACAGCCCGATCGTGCGCGAGATGGACCGGGCTCCGTGGCCGACGTCGCCCTCGGAGCGCAGCAGCACCGGGGCGGCCGACGTCGTGGCGGCCTGCAGCGCGGCGCACAGCTTGCGGGCGTGCAGGGGGTCGACCCGGCTGTCCCCGTCGAAGACGGT
>JBKJQM010000296.1:0-2669 GCA_046594005.1 Mycobacteriales bacterium | reverse complement strand
AGGTCCCAGCCCGGCTCGATCTTGAGCTTGATGCGGACGTACCCCTGCTCGAGGTAGCCCTCCACGGCGTCGAGCAGCATCGGGACCTCGTCCATGATGCCGACGCTCACGCCCGCCGGCACGCGATCCTTCACGGCCCCCAGGTCGTCGCCGAGGGAGCGACCGGCAGCGCGCAGCTCGGCGTCCAGCACCGCAAGCTCCAGGGCGGCCTTGGCCATCGGATGCCCCTTCACCGGCTCCAGCACGTGCGCGACGCGTGCCGCGGTCACGCGGGCGCCCAAGGCGAGCAGCCGCGGCACGAGGTGGCGGGTGAGGACGTGCTGCGCCGTCTCGACGTACTCGTAGCTGTAGAGCGGCTCCTCCATCGCGACGCACTCGCCCCACCCCTCGGCGTCGGGCGTCGTGACGTGCACGAGCAGCACCTCGCGCGAGGTCTGCGTCCCGAACGACGTCCGGAACGGCGACACGAGCGGCATCCGGATGCGGCGCAGCTCGACGGCGGTGATCTTCACGCGGGCCTCCAGAGGACGGAGCCGCCAGCGTGCCGCACTCCCGGTCCCCGTTCCTCGGACGTCGGGACTAAGCGGTCGTGCCGATGTCGTCCAGGAGGACGGCGGACGCCCCACGCGCTGGCCCTAGCCTGCGGCGCATGAGCGATCTCCTGCTGCGCGGCGGCCGCGTCGTCGACCCTGGGACGGGCACCGATGCGGTGCGCGACGTGCTGGTCCACGACGGCACGGTGGCGCAGGTCGGGGCAGACCTGCCGGCCCCTGAGGGCGCGACGGTGCTCGACGCGACGGGCCTGCTCGTCGGTCCGGGGTTCGTGGACCTGCACAGCCACGTGCACACCGTGGCCGGCCAGCGGCTGCAGGCCTTCGACGGCGTCACCACCACCCTTGACCTCGAGTCCGGGCTCATGCCGCTGGAGCGGGCCTACCGCGAGGCGGCGGAGCAGGGAAGGCCGCTGCACTACGGCTTCTCCGCCTCGTGGGGCGGTGCACGGGCGCAGGTGCTCGCCGGCATCGAGCAGGACGCGGACATCGTCACGTCGCTGGCGGTCCTGAGCGATCTGCGCTGGCAGGCGACCTCGACCCCCACCCAGCGCGACGCCTGGATCGAGCTGCTGCGCAGGGAGATCGGCGCCGGCGGCCTCGGCATCGGCGTCCTGATGGGCTACGCGCCGCGCAGCGACCCGGAGGAGTACCTCGCCGTCGCTCGGCTGGCCGCCGAGGCCGGCGTGCCGACGTTCACGCACGTGCGCGAGCTGGTCGAGGCGGACCCGACGACGCCGTACGACGGCGCAGAGGAGCTGGTCCGCGCGGCCGCGGAGACCGGGGCCGCGATGCACCACTGCCACGTGAACAGCACCTCCCGCCGGCACGTCGACCGGGTGCTCGACGGCATCACCCGCGCCCGGGAGGCCGGCTCGCGGGTGACCGTCGAGGCCTACCCGTACGGCGCCGGCAGCACGGGCGTCGGCGCCTTCTTCCTGTCCCCGGAGCGCCTGCCCTCCTGGGGGCTCACGCCGTCCTCGCTGGTGCTGCTGCCGAGCGGCGAGCGGATCGCCGACGAGGCGCGGTTGCGCCAGGTGCGCGAGACGGCACCCGGCACGCCGTGCATCGTGGAGTTCCTCGACGAGGACGACCCGCACGACCGGGCACTGCTGCGGTCCTCGCTCGCCTACCCGGACGCGATCGTCGCCAGCGACGCCATGCCGGTGTTCTGGAACGACGGCACGCACGACAGTCGGCAGTGGCCGCTGCCGCCCGGCGGGTCGACGCACCCGCGGACCTCCGGCACGTTCGCGCGCTCGCTGCGGACGATGGTGCGCGAGACCGGCACCTGGACCTGGCTCGAGGCCTTCCGGCGCTGCGCGTGGCTGCCGGCGCGGGTGCTCGACGACGTGGCGCCCGCGGTGCGGGCGAAGGGGCACCTGTCGGTCGGAGCGGACGCCGACGTGGTGGTGCTCGACCCGGCCACCGTCACCGATGCCGCGACCTACCTCGACCCGACCCGCCCGTCCGTGGGCGTCCGCCACCTGCTCGTCGCCGGCACGCCGGTCGTCCGCGACGGAGAGCTGGTGCAGGACGCCTACCCGGGACGGCCGGTGCGGGGGGAGCCCCGCTGAGCACCTTCGTCCCCCGGCACCAACGCTCTGCCGGTAGTTGATGCGGCCGGACAAGCCGTGCAGGCTCAGCCCTGAGCGACGATGTGCCTCTCGTCCGCCGCGACCCCGAGGAACGCCCGTGCCCCACCGGCCCGACCTGGTGCGAGGGATCGCCCTGGCGGGCCTGTGCGCCGTCCTGTGCGGGTGCGTGCCCCAAGGCCTGGCGTTCCGCGTCGACGAGCGCCTCACGTTCCGGTCGCCGGCCGACCGGTCCACGGTGCGGCTGCCGGTCCGGATCGCCTGGGACATCCGCGACTTCGAGGTGACCGGGCCGGGGAACGAGCCGCGCGAGGACGCCGGGTACTTCGCCGTCTTCCTGGACTCCACACCGATGCCACCCGGGAAGTCCCTGCGCTGGACCGCCCGCAAGGACACCCGCTGCCGGGGGGACGCCGGCTGCCCCGACGCCCGGTACCTCGCGGACCGCGGCGTCTACACCACGACGCAGACCGAGCTGCTGCTCGAGCAGCTGCCCCTGCTGGGCGACGAGGGCGACCCGCGG
>JBKJQM010000208.1:0-7776 GCA_046594005.1 Mycobacteriales bacterium | reverse complement strand
CTGGAAGGCGAGCACCAGCGTGCCGCCGTCGACGGAGACGACCGTCGCGTCGGCGAGCAGCGCGTGCGCGGCGCGCTTGCGGCTCTTCACCGCGCCGAGCACCTCGTCCCAGGCCTGTCGCAGCGCCGTCGCGTCGAGGCCACCGGACGCCGCTGGAGGAGCAGCCGGCTCCGCGACCGGGGCCGGGGTCGTCGTGACGCCACCGCCCAGCGGTGCGGGGGTCGGCCAGGCGGACGGAGCAGCGGGCCCCTGCTCCTGCCGCGGCGGGCGCAGCGCGGGCGGGGCGGCCGCGGTCGGGGCGGGCGTTCGCGCAGCGGGAGCAGCCGGAGCCGGAGCCGGCGGCGGCGGGACCACCGGCGGCAGGGCGGCGTCGCCGTGGACGGCGTCAGCGCCCGTACGGGCCGGACCGCCGGAGGCCTCGGTGCGCGCAGCCGGCGTGGGTCGGGACGGCGGGGGCGGCGGCGGGCCGGTGGGACCGGCTGGTGCGGCGGGCACGCCGCCGATCTCGAGCCGGCGCTCGAGCCGCTCGAGCCGGGCCATCAGCGCGCCCGCGTCACCGGACGCGGCCGGCAGCAGGACGCGCGCGCAGACGAGCTCGAGCAGCAGCCGGGGTGCGGTCTTGCCGCGCATCTCCACCAGCCCGCCGTGGAACAGGTCGGCGGCACGGGACAGCCCGGCCGTCCCCATCGCGGTCGCCTGGCGGCTCATCCGCTCGAGCTGGTCGTCGGGGCAGTCGAGCAGGCCGGTGCTCCCGGCGTCGGGGACGGCGTCCAGGACGATCAGGTCGCGCAGCCGCTCCAGCACGTCGGTGGCGAAGCGGCGCGGGTCGTGGCCGCCCTCCATCACCTGGTCGAGCAGCCCGTAGACGCCCGCCGCGTCGTGCGCCGCGAAGGCGTCGACGATCCCGTCGAGCAGGGTGTCCGGGGTGACGCCGAGCAGGGCTGCCGCGCCCTCGCGGGTGACGCCCTCGGCCCCCGCCGAGGCGAGCACCTGGTCGAGGATCGACAGCCCGTCACGGGCCGACCCGGCCGCGGCCCGCACCACCAGCGGCACGACCGAGGGGTCGACGGCGATGCCCTCGGAGTCCGCGACCCGGGTGAGCAGCTCGGTCAGCGCCTTGGGCGACATCAGGCGGAACGGGTAGTGGTGCGTGCGCGAGCGGATCGTCTGCAGGACGTTCTCGGGCTCGGTCGTCGCGAAGACGAACTTCACGAAGTCCGGCGGCTCCTCGACCAGCTTCAGCAGCGCGTTGAACGCCGCCGTCGTGACCATGTGGGCCTCGTCGATGATGTAGACCTTGTAGCGGCTCGAGACCGGGGCGAAGAACGCCCGCTCGCGCAGGTCACGGGCGTCGTCGACGCCGTTGTGGGACGCCGCGTCGATCTCGATGACGTCGAGCGAGCCGGGGCCGTTCGGCGCCAGGGACACGCACGAGTCGCACGTCCCGCAGGGGTCCGGTGTCGGGCCCTGCTCGCAGTTCAGCGAGCGCGCCATGATGCGCGCGCTGGAGGTCTTGCCGCAGCCGCGCGGGCCGCTGAACAGGTACGCGTGCGAGATGCGGCCGTTCGACAGCGCCTGCCGCAGCGGGCCGGTGACGTGGGACTGGCCCATGACCTCGGCGAAGCTGCCGGGGCGGTACTTGCGGTAGAGCGCCAGGCTCACGCGGTTCCTCCGTCTGACGAGAAAGGACCCCTCGCACACCCGCCCAGAGCCTGCCTGCCCTTGCTGCCTTCCGGCCCTGGGGGAGTTCAGCGGGATGGGCGCCGCACGAGGGGTCTGCGACGACCCTACCGCCCGCCGGACGCCCGCTCGGTGCGTCCTCGGGCTGCTGACGCCGGGCGGGGGACACCGGACGAGGCTCGCCGGGCTCCGCTAGGATCGTCGGCGGAGGATTCGCCTAGTTGGCCTATGGCGCACGCTTGGAAAGCGTGTTGGGGGCAACCCCTCGCGAGTTCGAATCTCGCATCCTCCGCCATCGCCGAGGGCCGCTCTCCCCGCCGGGAGGGCGGCCTCCGGCGTTCACAGACCGGCGCTGACCATGTCCAGGACGCGGTCGACGACCGCAGCGCGCCGCGCCGCGGGCAGCCGGCCCAGCGGCCCCTCCGTCAGCAGCACCGCGACCCCGTGCACGGCGGCCCAGGCTGCGGGCGCCGCGTCGGTGCGGCGGGCCGCCGGCAGCGCCCCGGTGGTCACGAGGTCGTCGATGCAGGCCGCGAGCAGCGCGTACGGGTGGCCCTCGCCGACGCGGCTCTCGTGGCGGCAGGCGACCTGGAACAGCCCCGGCTCCGCCACCACGTACTCGACGTAGGCCTGTCCCGACGCGCGGAAGCGCCGGCGCGCGACGACCTGCGGGTCGCGGGATCCGCGGGTACGGCCGGTCTGCAGACCGATGCGGTCGGCGAGCGCGGCGCGGGCCACGTCGCCCACCGCGACCAGCAGCTCCTCCAGGCCGCCGGGGAAGTGGCGGTAGGCCGCCGACGCCGACACCCCGAGCCCGGCGGCCAGCCGGTTGAGGCCCACGGCGTCCTCGCCGCCGGCGCGGGCCGCGGCGACGGCGGCGTCCACGAGAGCGGACCGCAGGTCTCCGTGGTGGTAGCGCTCGCGTGCCGGCACCGGCTCAGCATGGCACGCAGGTGTTGACGGTGTTCACATCCGCGGTATGTTGACGCCGTTCACATACGGAGGAGATCGCCGTGCTCGTCACCTGGACAGCGCTGGAGCTCGATGCCGCGTCGCACGGCTGCCCCTGGACGCCGGCCGGTGCGACGTGGTGGCAGGCCGGTGCCGGCGGACCCGGAACCGCGCAGATGCCGACCTTCGACGGTCGCTGGTGGTCGGTCGTCGCCACCTGGGACGACGCCGACGGGGACCTCGCGGCACGGCCGCCTGACCTGCCCGCAGCGAGTGCGTGGCACGTCGTGCTCGAGCCCGCGTCGTACCGCGGCGACGCCGTCCTCGCCGGCGGCGCGCAGCCCTTCGCGGAGCTGCCGCCACGAGGGAAGGTCGCCGGCGCCGCCGCCGTCGTGACCCTCGCCGGCCTGGGACCGGACGCGGCGCGCACAGGCGAGTTCTTCGACCGCTTCGTCAGCCTCGGGCGCGCCGTGCAGGACGCACCCGGCCACCGGGCGGCCCTCGTGCAGGCACCGCAGGACGGGGCGGTCCTGACCTTCTCCGCCTGGGCCAGCCTGCGCGACGCCGTGACCTGGGCCTACCACCGGCCCCCCTCGACCGTGGACGACGCACATCGCGACACGGTCCGCCGGCAGGAGGAGCACAGCCTGGTCGCGACCAGCGGCTTCCTGCGCTGCGCAGTGCGGAGCAGCACCGGCGAGCTGCGCGGCAGTGACCCCCTGGCCGGCTCGACCGGCACCCTCGTCCCGACCCCTGTGGAGGACTCCCGATGACCGACCCGATCGCGGCGTACGGCGCCGCCTGGCTCGAGCACGACGACGATCGGCGGCTCCGACTCCTCGAGACCGCCTGGGCCGACGAGGCGGTCTACTGCGACCCGCTCGACCTGGTGCAGGGCCGTACGGGGCTGTGCGCGCACATCGGCGCGACGCAGGCAGCGCTTCCGGGCGGCCGGATAGAGGTGACCAGCGATCCTGTGCGTCACCACGACAGCGCCTTCTTCCGCTGGACCATGACCGACGCCGCGGGAGCAGTCCTGCTGACGGGGTTCGACGTCGTGCAGCTCGACGGCGACGGCCGGATCGCCCGGCTCACGGGCTTCTTCGACACCGACACCGACCGGCGCGCCTGACCGCAGCGCTGGAACCGTCGCCGCCTGGCAGGCTGCGCAGCATGAGCACGGCGCGAGACCTCGGCACTCGGGCGGTGCGACGGGTCCGGTCGGCCGCGCGGGCCGACGGCGCCGACCGCAGCGGCCTGTCCGCCCTGCTGACCGTGCACGCGCTGCACGCCGCCGGCGACGCGCTCGTCGCGGTGTCGCTGGCCGGAACGCTGTTCTTCTCCGTGCCGATCGGCGAGGCCCGCAGCCGCGTGGCGCTGTACCTGCTGCTCACGATGCTGCCCTTCGCGCTGCTGGTGCCGGTGGCCGGCCCGCTGCTCGACCGCTTCCCGCACGGCCGCCGCAACGTCCTCGCCCTGACCACCGGCGGCCGCGGGATGCTGACGTGGGTGATGGCCGGTGCGACCGCCTCGCTCGGGCTCTATCCGCTCGCCCTCGCCGTGCTCGTGCTCTCGCGGGCGTACGGCGTGGCCCGCTCGGCAGCCGTCCCGCGGGTGCGGCCGGCGGGGGTGGGACTCGTGTCCGCCAACGCCCGCCTCAACATCGCCGCCGTCACCGCCGGCGCCGGCGCGGCCGCCCTGGGGTCCGGGCTCTCCGCGCTGGCCGGGCCGTCCTGGGTGCTGCGGGTCGCCAGCCTGCTGCTGGTGGCGGGCGGGGTCCTGAGCCTGCGGCTGCCCGAGCGCGTGGACGAGCCGCGGGACGAGGAGTCCGGACCGGCCGCGCCTTTCGTCCTCACCCGGACCTCACGCGAGGTGACGGCGCCGCTCGCGGCGGCGACCGGACTGCGTGGGGTCGCCGGCGTGCTGACCCTGTTCCTCGCCTTCTTCCTGCGGGCCGAGGGGGCGAGCGGGCTCCTGGTCGGCGCCGTCGTCGCCGCGGCGGCCGTCGGCCAGCTGGCCGGGACCTCGCTGGCCGCCCGGCTCCCCGACGGGTCGTCGCGCCTGCTGCGGGCGCTCTGCGTCGCCGCCCCCGTGGTCGCCTGCGCCGGGGCCGCCGTGACCGGCGACGCGCCGTGGGTGGTCGCCACGGCCGGCGTGACCGGCGTCGCGGTGTCCCTGACGAAGTTCGGCCTCGACGCGGCCCTGCAGCAGCACGTCGACCGGCGGTCGCTGTCCACCGCCTTCGCCCGTGCCGAGACCGCCCTGCAGGTGGCCTGGGTGGTGGGCGGCGCCCTCGCCGTGGCGCTCCCGACGAGGGCGGGCCTCGGCTTCGGCGTCGCCGCCGCGCTCCCCCTGCTGGGAGTCGTCGCGGGACGGCAGCTCGCCGAACGCGCGGACAGCCGGTGAACGCGTAGGCAACACTGCTGCCGTGACGGACGGTGAGGCCCGGTGAAGGTCGTGTTCTGCGGGGTGCGCGGCTCGACGCCCGCACCCGGCGCGGCCTTCGTCCGCTACGGCGGCAGCACGTCGTGCCTGGCGGTCTCGCACGGCGACGGTCCTCCCACCCTGCTCGTCGACGGCGGCACCGGACTGCAGCGGGTCGCGGAGCTCGCGCTCGGGGACGGCGCCTTCCAGGGCACCGTCCTGCTGGGGCACCTGCACTGGGACCACACGCACGGCCTGCCGTTCTTCCCGGCCGCGATGGCCGAGGGCGCGCGCACCTCGGTGCTGCTGCCCGCTCAGCCGGGGGTGGACGCCGAGGACGTGCTGGCCTCCGCGTTCGGGCCGCCGCACTTCCCCGTACGCCCCTCCCAGCTCGGTCCCGGCTGGTCGTTCGAGTTCGTCGAGGAGGGCCCCCTCGAGGTGGAGGGCTTCTCCGTGCTGGCCCGCGAGATCCCGCACAAGGGCGGCCGCACCCTCGGCTACCGGATCACGTCGGGGACGGCGACCCTCGCGTACGTCACCGACCACAGCCCCACCGCTCTCGGGCCGGGGGAGTCCGGCCACGGGGAGCTGCACGAGGCGGCGCTCGCGCTCGCCCAGGACGCCGACGTGCTCGTCCACGACGCGCAGCACCTCGCGGCGGAGTTCCCGGGAGTCGACTACCTGGGGCACGCGGCGGTGGAGTACGCCGTGGAGCTGGCCGAGGCCGCAGGGGTCCGGACGCTGGCGCTGTTCCACCACGCGCCGGGGCGCACCGACGACGAGCTCGACGAGATCGCCGGCCGGTCCTGGTCGAGCTCGGTGGAGGTGCTGGTCGCCCGCGAGGGGCTCGCACTGGAGCTCTGACTAGCCGGTCGCCAGCAGGTGCTCGAAGTCGTCGGGTGCGGCCAGCAGCGCGGCGTCGCGCTCGAGCTGGACGACCACCGGCTCCGGCGGTCCCCAGCCCGCGGAGGTGAGCGCCCGGTAGAGGCCGACCCGCGCAGCCAGCAGCCGCTCGGCAGCCCGCTCCACGATCTCGGTCTGCCCGACCCTGCTGGCAGCGCGCCACGTCGTCGCGGCGGAGCGGTAGTCGGCGTACGCCTGCTCCAGCCCGTCCGGCTCCTGGTCAGTCACCTCCTGGACCTCGTCCGGCCTCGCCGGCGGCTTGAGCCATGACCACGGCCAGCCGACGCGCCACGCGGTCGGCGAGCTCGCGCAGGTGGATGCGGACGGGCTCGTCGAACTCGGTCGGCACCGTCCAGCTCAGTCCGAGCCCGCCGAGGCAGCCGCCGCGGCCCAGCAGCGGGAGCGCGACGTGGGAGCGGCGGTCCAGCGGGCTGACCTCGTGCAGCTCGCCGGTCATGGCGACCGCGCCCCACCACACGTCGGCCGAGTCGCGGACCGCCTGCGCGAGCGGCAGCGGTGCGTCCAGGCCGAAGGTCCGGAAGCGGTTCACGACCTCGGCCGGGTAGCCCTCGGTGTGGACGGTACGCAGCGCGTCCCCGGTGCGCAGCACGAGGCTGCCGCCGGCTACGCCGGCCGTCCGGCGGGCGGTCTGCAGGGCGACCTGTGCGACCTGCACGGGGTCCGCGGCGACCGCGAGTGCCGCGTCCAGCCACCGCAGCTCGTCGTCCAGGTCCGCGGCGAGCAGCCCCGGAGGCGGTACCGCCGCGACCGGTGCGGCGGGGGCGGCCGGCAGCGGGGCCGGTCGCCCGAGGTGCCAGCCCTGGGCCAGGTCCACACCGAGCTCGGTGACGGCGCGCAGCTGCTCGGCGGTCTCGACGCCCTCGGCGACCACCGCCCGTCCTAGCCGGTGGCACAGCGGCACCGCCGCCTCGATGACCGCCCGGCCGGCGTCGTCGCCGAGCAGCCCGGCCACGAAGGCGCGATCCAGCTTGACCACGTCGGCGGGCAGGTCCCGCAGCGAGCGCAGGCCGGCGTGGCCGCTCCCGAAGTCGTCGATGGCGACGTGCACCCCGAGCCCGCGCAGCTCCGCGAGCGTCGCGACCTCGCGCTCGCCACCGGCTACGCCGTCCTCGGTGATCTCGATCCAGAGGCGCTCCGGCGGGAGGCCGTGGCGCACGAGGGTCTCGGCGACGGTGCCGGTCAGGTCCGATCGCCGCAGCTGGCCGGGGCTCAGGTTGATGCTGACGAACGGCGTGCTGCCCCACCTCGGCGGCCAGTCGAGGGCGTCGGTGACGGCGCGCTCCAGCACCCAGTCGCTCACCGGTGAGGCCAGCTCGCCCTCGAGCAGCACGTCGAGGAAGTCGCCCGGCAGCAGCAGCCCGCGCTCCGGGTGCTGCCAGCGGATCAGGGCCTCGTACCCCGCCGTCGTGCCGTCCTGGCAGCGCACGATCGGCTGGTAGTGCAGCACCAGCTGCTGCCTGTCGAGGGCGTGCCGCAGCTGCTCGCGCAGCTCCAGCTGCGCGAGCGCGGCGTCGCGCATGTCGGCCGCGAAGACCTCCCAGCGGCCGCGCCCGGCGGTCTTGGCGCGGTACAGCGCCGTGTCCGCCTGGGCGAGCAGCTGCTCGGCGGTCACGTCGCCGTCCGCGACCGCGATGCCGAGCGAGGCGGACGGCGTGACGGCGATGCCGTCCAGCACCACGGCGCGGCTCAGTGCCTGGCGCATCCGCTCGGCCACCGCGATCGCGGCGGCCGGCCCGTCGAGGTCGTCGAGGACCACCACGAACTCGTCCCCGCCCATGCGCCCGGCGACGTCCCCGC
>JBKJQM010000141.1:0-3983 GCA_046594005.1 Mycobacteriales bacterium | reverse complement strand
CCGACCTCGCCGACCGGCAGCGCGTTCCCGAGGGGGTCCTGGATCTGCACGACGGTGCCCTGGACCGGCCGGCCGGCGGAGGCCAGCTTCTCCTCGCGCAGGTGGTCCTCCGGCAGGAGAACGCTCACCAGCGCGGCGCTCTCGGTCATGCCGTAGCCCTGGTACAGCTCGAGCTGCGGCTGGTCCGCGCGCAGCCGGTCGAGGACCGGTCGTGGCATCGGGGACGCGCCGTAGGTCAGGCGAAGCAGGCTCCGCAGCCTCTCCGGCGCGTACTCCGGGTGCGCGAAGGTCATGGCCAGCATCGTCGGGACCATGATGGTGTTGGTGCAGGCGTACGTCTCGCAGGCCTTCATCACGCCCGCCGGGTCGAAGACCGGGACCGTCACCAGATGGCCGCCCGTCGTCGGCATCGCGACGAGCGCACCCATCGACGCGGCGTGGAACATCGGCACCTGCACGAGGTAGACGTCGTCCCGCTCGACGCGCACGGTCATGCCGATGTGGTAGGCGGTGAGCATCAGCGCGCGCTGCGAGAGCAGCACGCCCTTGGGCAGTCCGGTGGTGCCGCCGGTGTACATGAGCAGCGCCGGGTCGGCCTCCTCCGGCTCGGCCGGCACGAGCTCCTCGCCCGCGGCGATGAGGTCTTCGTAGCGGTGGTCGTGCGGCACGTCCCCGTCGCCGATGAGCACCACGGTCTGCACACCGGCGGCGGCGCGCACCTGGTCGATGACGCCGGCGAACCAGACGTCGACGAACACGACCTTGGTCGCGGAGTCCGACAGGACGTGGGACAGCTCGCGCGGTGCGAAGCGCAGGTTGAGCGGGTTGATGACCGCCGCGCCGAGAAGCCCTGCGTGGTACAGCTCTTCGAAGGCGCCGCTGTTCAGCGACATCACCGCCACACGGTCGCCCGGCTCGACGCCGAGCTCCTTGCGCAGCGCGTTCGCCAGCCGCAGCACCCGCGATCCGTGCTCGCCGTACGTCGTCGTCGTGCCCGTCCCCGTGTCGGTCAGGAACGGTGCGCGGGCGTTGCGGTCGACAGCCGGCAGCAGCTGCCGGTGCCAGATGAGCTCCTTCACGAACGGTCTCCTCAGCGTGTGGCGTGGCTCACACCCTAGGCCGAGAGCGCCGCCTGCTCAGGCTGTTCCTGCGCGACGCCCCGCTGCAGGGGAACGGGCGCGCTCACCGGGGAGGCTCCACCGAACACCGCCTGCGACAGGCGTGCCTGCTCCTGCAGCTGGCCGGGCAGCACCTCGACGCCGACCAGGTGCTCCGGGCCCACCGGGCCACCGCGCAGGACGCACGAGCGGACGACGACGTCGAGCTGGACGCTGTCCTCCCGCGGCCCGATCGCCGCACGGAGGTGGTCGCCGACCGCGAGCGCGTTCGGCTGCCGCAGGACCATCCGGAAGCCGGTGAGGGAGGCGTCGAGCATCTGGCCGGCGTGGCCACCGAGCCGCGCGTCGCCCTGCACCGGGAAGCGCACGGCACTGCGGCGCTCGGAGCCGTACTGCTGCTGGCTGATGCGGCGCACGGCGAGCACGAGCAGCACGCTGTTCACACACAACCAGACCGCCGCGCCGTCCGCCGCCCAGGGGACGCCGTAGGTCACCGGCGTCAGCCCGGCGGTCGTCGCCACGAACCACGCGGCGCTCGCCGCGCTGCCCACGAGCAGGAGGACGTGCAGGCGCGGCAATGACGTACGGGCGCGCACGTCGCCCGTACGGCCCTTGCGGGTGACCGTGAAGGCGCGCGGCCTGCGGGACACCAGCCGGGTCGTGGCGAGCAGGTTCGCCGGCATGCGGACGAGGTCGAAGACGGTGGACGTGCCAGCCGGCGCCCGGCCCCGCGACAGGGCGCGGAGCGCCAGGCTCTGCAGCAGGAGCACGGGCAGGAACCACGCCAGGAACGTCGGCAGCGTCGCGCGGACCGGCACGGCGCCGGTCACCACCACGACCATCGGCGCCAGCAGGTAGCCCAGCGTGCGCCAGGAGTCGAACCAGCCGAGCAGCGTGGTCAGGTACGAGACCCGCTGCATGGGTCGCAGGCCGCTCACGAAGGCCGGGTTCTCCACGCGCAGCACCTGCATCGCACCGGTGCCCCACCGCAGCCGCTGCTCGAGGAACTGGTCCGCAGCGCTCGCCGCGAGGCCTCGTGCGAGGACCTCGTTGTGGTAGACGCTGCGCCAGCCGCGGCGGTGCAGCCGGATGCTCGTGTGGATGTCCTCGGTGACGGTCTCGGTGGCCATGCCGCCGACCGACCGCAGGGCGTCGGTGCGGAACAGGGCCCCGGTGCCGCAGCAGAACGCGGCACCCCACCGGTTCCGCCCCGGCTGCAGGGCGCGGTAGAACAGCGACTGCTCGGCGAAGCGGTAGTCGACCTCGCGCGAGGTCCAGCGCGTGCCCGTGTGCTCGAAGCTGTCGACGTTGTAGAAGTCCTGCGGCGTCTGGACGAACGCCACGGTCGGGTCGTCGAAGTGGCCGAGGGTGCGCCGGAACAGCTCGGGGTCGGCGACGTGGTCGGCGTCCAGGAGCGCGACGACGTCGGCCTCCACCACCGCCAGTGCGTGGTTGACGTTCCCTGCCTTCGCGTGCGACCGGTCGGTCCGGGCGAGGTAGCGCGCGCCGAGCTGCTCGGCGAGCCGGCGCACCTCCGGCCGGTCGCCGTCGTCGAGGACCCAGGTCTCGTGCGGGAGGCGTACGGCCAGTGCGGCAGCGACGGTCGGCAGCAGCACCTCGAGCGCCTCGTCGTAGGTGGGGATCAAGACCGCGAGGCGTAGGCCGGTCGCGTGCACCGGCTCCGGCGGCCGCACGGTGTCGACGTCCCACAGGCCCGCGGTGTGCAGGCCCAGCCCGACGACGGCGTGCAGCTCGAGCAGGAGCAGCGGTACGGCGAGCCACCACACCGACAGGTCCAGCGTGCTCGTGGCCCGCCACAGGACGTAGCCGGTCGACGCCAGCAGCGCGAGGCTCGCCACGAGCCGGATGCGTGCGGTCCGGCGACGGGGCTCGGCCGCAGGCCAGGCGCCGCCGGGGAACGACGGGGTGCGCAGGACAGTCACACAGAGTGACTTCGGGAGATCCGGGTCAGGCTGTAGCGCTCCTACGGGTGGTCTTCCCGTGGCATCCGGCTCAGCGCAGCAGCGGCAGCAGGGCAGACAGGTCGGCGCGGTCGCCCCAGGTGCGGACGCGGCCGTCGGTGGCGGCGTCAGCCCAGGCCAAGCGTCCGGTGCAGAGTTCCACGAAGGCGACCGGGTCGGCCTCCACGACGTTCGGCGGTGTGCCGCGGGTGTGCCGCGGGCCCTCGACGCACTGGACCGCGGCGTACGGCGGGACGCGGCACTCGACGTGCCTGCCGGGCGCGGTGTCCGCGAGCAGTCCGGCGAGCATCTTCACGACCGGCTTGAGGGCGGATCGGTCCGGCGCCACGGGCACCGGCAGGTCGCGTCCGTGCACGACCACCTCGGACACCCGGAACAGCAGCGCGTCGCTGAGCGGGTGGCGCCCGGTCCGCTGCTCCACGACCAGGTCCGGCGGCGCCTGCTCCAGGACCGGGAGCAGCAGCGCGAGTCCCTCCGCCAGACCGGGCCCGTCGGTGCGCGCGTCCTCGTCGGCCGTAGGAGCGAGGGCGGGGAGCTGGGCCGCCCACTGCGCCAGGGTGGTGTCCGCGGGCTGCGCCGACGGGTGCTCCACGAGATGGGCGAGGCGCGACGTGATGGCCCCGAGGTGCCGGTCGAGCTCGGCGACGGTCCAGCCGTCGCACCTCGTGGGGGCGGTGCGGTCGCTGTCGGCGATGGCGGCGACGACCAGTGCGGACTGGACGGAGAAGGCGCCCCGCAGTTCCTCGTACGCGGCGGCGCGAGATCTTGGCGGCACGAACCCGACGCTACTGCCGGACCGCTGATCATCCGCAGGGTCAGGCAGGGGTCAGGCGGGGTCGCCGGCGAGCGGGCCGAACAGACGCGGGAGCGTGCCCTCGTGCGC
>JBKJQM010000140.1:0-6036 GCA_046594005.1 Mycobacteriales bacterium | reverse complement strand
CGATCGTGGCCGACTTCCGCGCCTTCGCCGCCGAGCTGGACCTGCCCGATGTCACCGCCATACCGATGGCGGCACTGCAGGGCGACAACGTCGTGCACCGCAGCGAGTCGATGAGCTGGTACGACGGCCCCGCGCTGCTCGACCACCTCGAGCAGGTGCGCGTCGACCACGACCACGGCGAGACGCGCCCAGCGCGGTTCCCTGTCCAGTACGTCATCCGCCCCATGTCCACCGAGCGTCCCGACTACCGCGGCTACGCAGGCACTCTCGCCAGCGGCACGCTGCGGGTCGGCGACGACGTCACGATCCTGCCGTCCGGGCGGCGTACGACGGTCGCCGGCATCGACACCTACGACGGCGAGCTCGAGCAGGCCGTGGCGCGGCAGGCCGTCACCGTCCGCCTGGCCGAGGAGCTCGACGTCAGCCGCGGCGACATGATCGTGGCGTCCGACAGCCCACCCCCCGCGGTGTCCTCGCTCGACGCGACCATCTGCTGGATGGCCGACGCACCGTTGCGCACCGGCGCGCGGGTCCTGGTCAAGCACACGACGCGCACCGTCAAGGCCATCGTCGGGGCGGTCACCGAGCGCCTCGAGGTCACGACGCTGGACTCCGAGCCGGTCGAGGAGCTGCGGCTCAACGACATCGGCCGGGTCGTCCTCCGGGTCGCGTCGCCGCTGGCGGTCGACCCGTACGCCGAGGACCGCACCACCGGTGCCTTCATCGTGATCGACGAGGCGACCGGGACAACGCTCGGCGCGGGGATGGTCGGCTGACGGCTGCGAGACTGGAGGGGTGAGCTTCCCCCTCCACCTCGACCTGACCGGACGACGCGTCCTCGTCGTCGGCGGGGGACCGGTGGCCGCCCGCCGGGTCCGTTCGCTGCTGGACGCAGGGGCTGCGGTCGACGTGGTCGCCCGCGACGTGGCCGAAGGCTTCCCCGAGGTGCCGGTCCAGCGCCGAGCCTTCCAGCCGGAGGACGTCGACGGCGCGTGGCTGGTGCTCGCCTGCACGGGGGCGGTCGACGACGTCGTGGCGGCAGCGTGCGAGGCCGCCGGCACGTGGTGCGTACGCGCCGACGACGCGACGCTCTCGCCGGCCTGGGTGCCGGCCGTCGCCCGCGCGGACGACGTGGTGGTGTCGGTGACCGCCGGTCGCGACCCGCGCCGGGCAGTTGCGCTGCGCGATGCCCTGGCTCTGTCGCTCGACACCGGGGAGCTGCCGCTGCGCCGGGTACGCCCCGGCAGCGGATCGGTCGCGCTGGTCGGCGGCGGGCCGGGCGATCCGGACCTCGTCACCGTGCGGGGACGCCGGCTGCTGGCCGGTGCGGACGTCGTCGTCCGGGACCGACTGGCGCCGCACGTGCCGGTGCCGGAGGGCGTCGAGGTCGTGGAGGTCGGCAAGGACCCGAAGGGCACCTCGTGGTCGCAGCGCGACATCGAGCGGCTTCTCGTCGAGCGGGCGTCGGCAGGCGCGCGGGTCGTGCGCCTCAAGGGCGGCGACGTGCACGTGTTTGCCCGCGGCATCGAGGAAGTGGCCGCGTGCGTAGCAGCCGGCATCGCCGTCGAGGTGGTACCCGGCATCTCCAGCGCGCTGGCCGGCCCGACCGCTGCGGGCATCCCAGTGACCGCCCGCGGCGTCACCCAGTCGATCACCGTCGTGTCCGCGCACGTGGCGCCGGGTGACCCCGCCTCGACGGTGGACTGGGACGCCCTGGCCCGCCTCGGCGGGACGCTGGTGCTGCTCATGGCCGTCGGCCGCCTCGCCGCCGTGTGCGAGGCACTGGTCGCGGGCGGACTGGACCCGGCGACGCCGGTGGCCGTGGTCCGCGACGCGACCCTGCCGACCCAGGAGACGGTCGTGTCGACGCTGGCGGACGCCGCCGTGGACGCCGTGCACGTGCGCTCGCCCGCGGTCGTCGTCGTCGGCCAGGTAGTGCGGGAGCGGATCGCATGACGGTGCTGCTGGGGGTCGCCCACGGCTCCAAGGACCCGGCCTCGCAGGGGGTCGTCGAGGACCTGCTCGCCCGCGCCGCGGCGCTGCGCCCGGGACTGCGGGCGATCCCGGCGTACGTCGACAACGCCTCGCCGTCGATCCGGCGGGCGCTGGCGCACCTGGCCGCCGACAGCGTCGACGACGTCGTGGTCCTGCCGCTGCTGCTCACCCCCGCCTCGCACAGCAAGACCGACGTCGCCGCCTCGGTGCAGGCCGGTCGCCTGGCGCACCCGCGGATGCGGCTGCGCTACGGGCGGCCGCTGGGCCCGCACCCGGTGCTCGTGGACGTGCTGGCGCGGCGGCTCGCCGAGGCCGGCGCCGACCCCGATGCACCCGTCGTCGTGGTGGCCGGGGGCGCGCTGGACCCAGCCGCCAACGCCGACGTCGCGCACACCGCGCGGCTGCTGTTCGAAGGCCGAACCTGGCCGTCGGTCGACATCGCCTTCGCCTCCACGGCAAGGCCTTCCGTGCCCGAGGCGCTGGAGCGGCTGCGCCGCCAGGGGGAGACCAGGGTGTCGATCGCCCGCTACTTCCTCGGTCCCGGCTACCTGCCGCGGCTGGTGGAGAAGCAGGCCCGCTCGGTGGAGGGCCTCGAGGTCGTGGTGTCCGCGCCGCTCGGCGCCTCGGACGGCCTGGCCGGCCTGCTGGCCGGGCGCTACGACGAGGTGCTGCTCGGCGACCTGCGGATGAACTGCGACGTCTGCCTCTACCGCAGCGCGCTGCCGGGGCGCGAGCAGTTCGTGGGTGCGCTGCAGGAGCCGCACACCCACCCCGACGACGACGCGGGCTGATCAACGCGGGACACGCACCCTCAGTCGGCCTGCCGTCACGGTGGAACGACGGCGTGGATCACGGGCGCGGCGATACCTCGCCCCTGCCGGCAGCGCAGGCAACCGGCTTGCCCGTCCAGGTAGACCGGACGCGTGACGACGCTGCTCGAGATCACGCCTGCCGACGACCTGTTCACCGACTGGTGCGCGGTCTGGACCGCCTGCTTCGCGACCGACCGCCCCCAGGACCCGCCGCGGCCGGTCAGCGACCACCTCGCGCTGGCCCGCCAGCTGCTCGAGCCCGGCGGCTCCCGCGACGGGACCCACCGCGCCGCCGTGGTCGACGGCCGGGTCGTGGGGGCGCTGCGCCTGATCCTGCCGACCCAGGACAACCCCACCGTCGCGCACGTCGACCTCGCCGTGCACCCGTCGCACCGTCGTCACGGCACCGGCACCGCGCTGCTGGGCGAGGCGCTCCGGCTCGCGGCCGCTGCCGGGCGGACCGAGCTCATCACCGAGGTGGACGAGCCCGTCGAGGGCGTCGCCGGCCGCGCCTTCGCACGGCGGCACGGGTGGAGCTGCGACCTGGTCGAGACGCGCCGCGACCTCGTGCTCCCCGTCGACGAGGCGCGGCTGGCTGCTGTGGAGGCCGACGCCCGTGCCCACAGCGCGGACTACGAGCTGGTGACCTGGCGGGACTGGACGCCCGAGGAGCTGCTGGACGACCGGGCCCTGCTGGAGCAGCGCATGACGACCGACGCCCCGCACGGCGACCTGCCGGTCGAGGAGGAGCAGTGGGACGGCGCACGCACCCGGGAGTACGAGCGCATGCACCTCGACCGCGGACGCACCGTGCTGTCGGCGGGCGCCGTCCACGACGGGCGGCTGGTGGCCTTCAGCGACCTGCAGGTGCCGCTCGCGGACCCCCGTCGCGCGAACCAGGGCGGCACTCTCGTGCTGCGCGAGCACCGCGGCCACCGGCTGGGCGGCCTCGTGAAGGCGGCCGTCCTGCGCGAGCTGGCCGCCGGCCCCCCGGGCGTGGAGCGGAT
Source organism: Mycobacteriales bacterium (assembly GCA_046594005.1). Lineage (GTDB taxonomy): Bacteria > Actinomycetota > Actinomycetes > Mycobacteriales > SCTD01 > SCTD01. Next base: position 2,222 of record JBKJQM010000140.1, on the reverse strand, counting down.
CAGCACCTACAACAACGAGTCCAACGCTCCGATGGTCGCCGTCAACCAGGCCCTCGGCTTCGTCCCCGCCGGCACCCTCACGACCTGGGCGCTGCGCTGCTAGGCAGGAGGTCGACCCGGGTATGTCGAAGCAGAGCACCGCCCCCTACCGGTCGGTCCTGGCGTCTGCCAGGCTGCGACCCGGTCCCCGAACGAGGAGTGCGCAATGACGACGTACCTGGTCACAGGGGGCACCGGCTTCCTCGGGCGCAACCTGCTCGAGCGGCTGCTGAGCCGGCCCGACGCCGACGTGCACGTGCTCGTCCGCAAGGGCTCGCTGTCCCGGCTGCAGGCCATGGCGCAGGGCCTCGACGGCGGCGACCGGGTGCGTCCGGTGGTCGGTGACCTGTCGGCCGAGGGCCTGGGCCTCAAGGCCGCCGACCGCAAGGCGCTGCAGGGCGTCGACCACGTCGTGCACCTCGCGGCGCTGTACGACATGACGGCCGACGACGAGCGCAACCGGCAGGTCAACGTCGAGGGCACCCGCCGCGTAGTCGAGCTGGCCAACGCCATCGGTGCTGGCCGCTTCCACCACGTGTCGTCCGTCGCCGTCGCCGGCGAGCACCCGGGCCGCTTCACCGAGGAGATGTTCGACGAGGGCCAAGAGCTCCCGTCGCCCTACCACGCCACCAAGTACGAGGCCGAGCGCATCGTGCGCGAGCAGGCCCGGATGCCCTGGCGCGTCTACCGTCCCGCCGTCGTCGTCGGCGACAGCCGCACCGGCGAGATGGACAAGGTCGACGGCCCGTACTACCTGTTCCCGACGCTCGCCGGCATCGGCGACCTGAGGGTCGCGGGCGGTCTGCCGCTGGTGGCCCCCGACCTCGGCGACACCAACGTCGTCCCGGTCGACTACGTCGCGGACGCCATGGATGCGCTGCTGCACGCCGACGGTCTCGACGGCCGGGCCTTCCACCTGGTGCACCCGCGGCCGCAGAAGCTGCTCGACGTCTACAACGCGCTGGCCGAGGCAGCCGGCGCACCGAAGGTCCGGCTGGCGCTGGACAGGCGGCTGTTCGCACCGGCAGCGCTCGGCCTGTCGCTGCTGAGCCGGGTGCCCGGCGCGCTGACCGCTCGCGACCTGGTGCTCGCGCGGCTCGGGATCCCTCCCGAGGTCCTGCCCCACATGACCTTCCCGTCCGAGTTCGCCGCCGTGGCGACCCGCCGCGAGCTCAAGCGCCTGGGCGTCGCGGCCCCGCCGGAGTTCGCGGCGTACGCCCCGGTGCTCTGGGACTACTGGTCAGCGCACCTCGACCCGCTCAAGGCGCGCCGCCGTTCGGCGGACGGCGTGCTCGCCGGTCGCACGGTGGCGGTCACGGGCGCGTCCTCGGGCATCGGCCGCGAGGTCGCGCTGAAGGTCGCGGCCAAGGGCGGCATCCCGCTGCTGCTGGCCCGCCGGACCGAGGAGCTCGAGAAGGTGCGCGCCGAGATCGAGGAGCTCGGCGGCCGGGCAGCGGTCTACTCCGTCGACCTCACCTCGCAGGAGTCGATCGACGCGTGCGTCAAGGCGATGCTCGCCGACCACGACGGCGTCGACATGCTGGTCAACAACGCGGGCCGGTCGATCCGCCGGTCGATCCAGCTGTCCTACGACCGCTTCCACGACTTCGAGCGCACGATGTCGCTGAACTACTTCGGACCGGTGCGCCTGCTGCTGGCACTGCTGCCGACGATGACCGAGCGCAAGTTCGGCCACATCGTCAACGTCTCGTCGATCGGCGTGCAGGCCAACCCGCCCCGCTTCTCGGCGTACGTCGCGTCCAAGGCCGCGCTCGACGCCTTCAGCCGCGTCGTGTCCAGCGAGCTGATCGGCGACGGCGTGACGTTCACCAACATCCACATGCCTCTGGTGCGCACTCCCATGATCGCCCCGACGAAGCTCTACGACGCGTTCCCGACGCTGACCCCCGAGCAGGCAGCCGATCTCGTCATCCGCGCCCTCGAGGCCAAGCCCAAGCACATCGGCACCCGGCTCGGGACGACGGGCGTCGTGGCGTACGCCCTGGCCCCCAAGGTGGTCGACGCGCTGCTGCACACGGCCTACCACGTCTTCCCCGACTCGATCGCCGCCGGAGGCAGTGAGCGCAAGCCGACCGAGGCGGCTCCGGAGGCGCTGTCGCGGGGTGCGGTGGCGATGGTCCGGCTGCTCCCCGGCGTGCACTGGTAGCCCGCATCACGACGAC
>JBKJQM010000021.1:0-4900 GCA_046594005.1 Mycobacteriales bacterium | reverse complement strand
CCGGGACGCGGTGCTGGTCGCCACGAAGGGCGGGCACACGCGCCCGCCGGACGACTCGTGGGCGCTGGACGGCAGCCCGGAGCACCTGCGCGCGGCCTGCGAGGCGTCGCTGACGGCCCTGGGGGTGGAGGCGATCGGGCTCTACCAGCTGCACCGGCCCGACCCGCACGTTCCCTGGGCCGAGTCCGTCGGCGCGATCGAGGAGCTGCGCCGGGAGGGGAAGGTCCGGCTCGTGGGGGTCAGCAACGCCGACCCGGTGCAGATCGAGGAGGCGCTCGCCATCACCCCGCTGGCGGCGGTGCAGAACCAGCTGTCGCCGTCGTTCCGCAGCAGCGAGCCGGAGGTCGCGCTCTGCGTGCAGAAGGGGGTGGCCTTCCTGCCCTGGTCACCGCTCGGCGGGACGGGCTCGGCGGCGGGCCTGGGCCACGAGCACGCCGCCTTCGGCGACGTCGCCCGGGAGCGGGGTGTGTCCCCGCAGCAGGTCTGCCTGGCGTGGCTGCTGGCGAGGTCCCCCGGCGTGATCCCGATCCCGGGCGCCCGCCGCGTGGAGTCGGTGCTGGACTCGGTGGCGGCCGTGGACCTGACGCTCAGCGACGAGGAGCTGGCCCGGCTGGGTGCGCGCTAGTTGCCGTCGTTCTCGGTGATGTAGCCGAGGACGTTCGGCTGCCGGTCGACGCATCCGGTCAGCGCGGAGTACTGCGCCGGCGTCGTGTCCGCGACGTCGAAGCGGACGGGGAAGCGGCCCTGGATCCGCGGGTCGGGATTGCCCTTGTCGGCGACGACCCGCACCCCGGGCAGGCTGCCGCAGGCCTGCTTGACGGCCACGCGGGCCGCCTCACCGGAGTTCTGCTGCATCGACACGACGAGCACCCGCTTGTCGCCGGCGAACAGGTAGTTCGTGAACGCCGGGAACAGGATCCCGGCGAGGGCGAGGGTGGCGAAGCCGATCAGCAGGGCGCGGGTGCGCGCCTTCCGGTCCTGCCACCACGGTCGACCGTCCACCGGACCAGTATCGGTGGCGGCATCCCCCACCGCCTGACAGGGTCGTCGCAGACCCCTCCGCACGGAGGGGCCTCCCCTGTACCGGAGGCGTCATGACCACGACCACCACCACCGCGAACGGCATCGCCACCAAGGACGTCGTCGACTGGACCGACCTCGGCAAGGAGATGTGGTCCTACCTGACCGGCAAGGGCGCGGCCATCGACTACACGTTCGTCGACATGGCGGTCGAGGTCCCTCGCGACACCGGCGCCGAGGCCCCGCGGGCCACCTGGAAGCTCAACGGCACGCTGCGCATCACCACGACCGACCGCGACAGCGCGGCCTGATGCCCCTGTCGCTCGACGGGACCGTCGCCTTCACCGTCGACGGTCCCGGCGGGTCGACCGGGGGGACCCTCGTCGGTGACGGACCGGTGCTGCGCGTCGCTGCCGACGACCCGGTCGTCGCCTGGGACGCCCTGGTCGGCGCCGCGCCGCGCGGACCCCGCGCGCTGGCAGAGCTCGCCGACGCCCTGCACTCAGGCGGCATGACCGTCGAGGTCAGTGGACCCCGCGGCCGCCTGGCCACCGTGGGGGCGGGCGCCGACAGCGCGCTCGGGGGGCTGGTGACGGGTAGCCGTCGCGTCTCGCCCGGGTCCCCCGCGGCGCTGCGACCGCTCGCGCTCGCGCAGCTGCGCCGGACCGCTCGTACCCGCCGCGGCGTGCTGGTGGTCCTGGCTGCCGTGGCCGTGGTCCTGCTGCGGCGCCGGCTGCGCGCCTAGGCTCCGCCGCGTGACCGAGCCGCGAGACGCCGCCTGGCGGCGGCCTGACCGCGGCCTCCTGCGCCTGCGCCGCGGCCTCGTCCTGGTCGGCCTGCTCGTCCCTGGCCTGGTCGGCGTCGTCGCCCTCGGGCTCCTGGCCGGTGGCGTCGAGGCGCTGGCCGGGGCGGCCGTCGTCGCCGTCGCCACCGCACTGGCGCTGCTGTCGGTGGAGCGTCGGTGGGCTGCCTGGGGCTACCTCGAGCGCGAGGACGACCTGCTCGTACGACGTGGGGTCCTGGTGCGTCGCACGTCGGTCGTGCCGTACGGCCGCATGCAGTACGTCGACCTGACCGCCGGGCCGCTCGACCGCCGGCTCGGCCTGGCCACCGTCACCCTGCACACGGCCGCTGCCGCCACCGACGCCTCCGTCCCCGGGCTGCTCGCCGAGGAGGCGGCCCGGCTGCGGGACCGGCTGGCCACCCTCGGTGAGGCCCGGCAGGCCGGGGTGTGACCGTCCCTGCCGTCGACGAGGGCTGGCAGCGGCTGCACCCCCTGACCCCGCTGCTGCGTGGCGGCCGGCTCGTCCTGCTGGCGCTGGCCCTCGTCGGCCAGCAGGGGCTGCGCGAGGCGTCACTGGGGGTGCTCCTCGTCGCGCTGGCCGCCGGCGCTCCGCTGGCGGTGCTCATGGGCTACGTCGCCTGGCGGGCGATGCGCTACCGGGTGACCGCCACCGAGCTGCAGGTCGAGAGCGGCGTGCTGACCAAGCGCAGCCGCCGGGTGCCGCTGGCCCGGGTGCAGTCGATCGAGGTGGTGCGGCCGCTCCTGGCCCGGGTCCTGGGCCTGGCCGAGCTCCGGCTCGAGGTCGTCGGCGGCGGCTCGGCCGAGGCCCCCCTGTCGTTCCTGTCCGAGGACCACGCAGCCGCGCTGCGGACCCAGCTGCTGCACCTCGCGGCGGGACGCAGCGCCGCCGCGCAGGAGGCGCCGCCGGAGCCGGAGCACGTCCTCGTCGTGGTCCCAGGTGGGCCTCTCGTGGCGTCCACGCTGCTCGGGGCGCCCGCCGTGGTGGCCGTCCTGCTGCTGCTCGCGATGGGCGTCACCGCCGCGGTCGACCTGACCGCCGTCGCCGGGCTCGTCGTCGGAGCCGTGCCGGTGCTGTTCGGCGTCGGCTCCTTCGCGGTGCGGCGGGTGCTGGCCGAGTACGGCTTCTCGGTGGCCGAGACCGCAGACGGCCTGCGGCTGCGCCAGGGCCTGCTCGAGAAGCGCAGCAGCACCATCCCGCCCGGTCGCGTCCAGACCATCCGCGTACGAGAACCCCTGCTGTGGAAGCCGTTCGGCTGGGTGCGGGTCGAGGTCGACGTCGCGGGCTTCAGCACCGGCGGTGGTTCGGAGCAGCAGGCGACGACAGGGGCGCTGCTGCCGGTCGCGCCACGCGACCTGGCTGAGCGCCTGGTCGCGCGCGTGCTGGGTGCGGACCTGCCCGCCGCCGAGCTCGCGCCTCCACGGGCGGCCCGGCTCCGGGCGCCGCTGTCGTACCGGCGGCTGGCGCTGGGGGTCGACGACCGGCACCTGGTCGCGACGTACGGCATCGCGACCACGACGACCGACGTCGTCCCGCTGGCCAAGGTGCAGAGCCTGCGCATGACGCAAGGGCCCCTGCAGCGCCGCCTGGGGCTGTCGTCGGTGCACGCCGACACGGCCGGCCGACGCATCCCCGGTGCGGTCGCCCTGCACCGGGGCGACGCGGAGGCACGCACCCTGCTGGCCGACCTGTCCGTGCGGGCCCGGGCGGCCCGGAGCGCCCGGTAGCGTCCGCGCAGGACCCGACTCCCGGAGGACCGTCGTGCAGCTCGCAGGGACCGCAGCCCTCGTCACCGGCGGCGCGAGCGGGCTCGGGCTCGCCACCGCCACCGAGCTCGTCGCCGCGGGTGTCGCCGTCGTGCTGGCGGACCTGCCGTCCTCCCCCGGCGCCGCCGCGGCCGAGAAGCTCGGCAGCGCAGCGGTCTTCGTGCCCACGAACGTCACTGACGAGAGCTCGGTCCGCAAGGCGGTGGAGCGTGCGAGCGAGCTGGGGCCGCTCCGCGTCGCCGTGAGCTGCGCTGGGATCGGCACGCCGGGCCGGGTGCTCGGCAAGGCCGGACCGCTCCCCCTCGAGGCGTTCACCCGGGTGGTGACGGTCAACCTGGTCGGCACCTTCAACGTGCTGCGCCTCGCGGCCGCCGCGATGGCCGAGACCGATCCCGTCGACGGCGAGCGCGGCGTCATCGTCAACACCGCAAGCGCGGCGGCGTACGACGGCCAGATCGGGCAGGCCGCCTACAGCGCCAGCAAGGGTGGCGTCGTCGGTATGACGCTCCCGATCGCGCGCGACCTCGCGCCGAGCCTGATCCGCGTCATGACGATCGCGCCGGGGCTGTTCGACACCCCGATGCTGCAGGGGCTCCCGGAGCCGGCCCGCCAGTCGCTGGCGTCGCAGGTCCCGATGCCGTCGCGGCTCGGCGACCCCAAGGAGTACGCCGCGCTGGTACGGCACATCTGCGAGAACCCGATGCTGAACGGCGAGGTCATCCGGCTCGACGGCGCGATCCGGATGGCCCCCCGCTAGGCGAGCAGGGTCCTGAGGTCGGCGCAGAGCTCGTCGACCGCTGCGGCGCACGCCGGCGACACGTGGCCCAGGCCGAAGAAGCCGTGGATCAGGCCGTCGTAGCGGTGCTTCACGACGGGGACGCCGGCGGCCTCGAGCGCAGCGGCGTACGCCTCGCCCTCGTCGCGCAGCGGGTCGTACTCCGCCGTGGCCACGATGGCCGAGGCGACGCCCGAGAGGTCCGGTGACGCGAGCACGGAGGCGCGCGGGTCGCTGGCGTGGTCGACGTCGGCGAGGTAGTGGTCGCTGAACCAGCGCATGTCCTCGGCCGTGAGGAAGAAGCCCTCGGCGTTCTCGGCGCGCGACGCGTGGTCCTCGCTCTCGACGAAGTCCACCGCCGGGTAGAGCAGCAGCTGCCCCGCCAGCGGCAGACCGGCGTCGCGGGCAGCGAGGGCCACGGCCGCCGACAGGTTGCCACCGGCGCTGTCACCGGCGACAGCGATGCGGGAGACATCGCCACCGAGGTCGGCGACGTTCTCGACGGCCCACCGGAAGGCAGCAAGGCAGTCGTCGTA
>JBKJQM010000466.1:0-2670 GCA_046594005.1 Mycobacteriales bacterium | reverse complement strand
GGACAGATCGGTGGCCACCTCCACCTTCCCGGTGCCGGGCAGCAGCACGGTGTCGGGGCCCGGCCAGGTGCTGCTGGAGATCGGGTAGTCGGTCGCGGCGATCGTGCACCCGGGCGGCGCGAACCAGCGCCACGAGCTGGCCTTCTCCCAGATGAGGCGGTCGACGTAGTAGCCGCTCGGGGTGAGGAACGTGCGGATCGAGGAGCGGAGGTCCTCCGAGCCGAGGTCCGCCCAGTCCTCGTAGTCGATCTGGAACCAGACCGGGTCGCTGAGGCCGATACCGGCTCCCGTGTCCTGGAACAGCGACACGAAGGCCTTCGTGGCAGCCTGCTCACCGCTCCCGGTCATCTGGACCAGGGCGCCCTCGTCCACCACCACGGGGCCGTTGACATGCGCTGTGGGGTGGAAGTTCGGGCTGCCGGACCGCGCGACGTTCAGCGACCGGAACTCCCCGAACAGCAGGACGTCGTCGTTCGCGTGCGGGGCCTCGTAGAGCATCAGCTCGCCGGTCGGCGAGATGTAGGTGCTGGAGGCAGCGGAGAACGTCCCGCTGTGGAGCGCCTCACCCCACGAGCTCTCACCCATCTGTCGCGTGCCGCGGGACACGGTGGAGATCGGGCACGCGTCCGGGATCCCGTTGGTCAGGTTGACCGTGTACATGTCGAGGTACTCATCGGCGGCCGGGTTGACGACGGCACCGTCCCGTCTGCCGCCGAACAGGTACAGCTGGCCGTCGAGGTCTCCCTCGCGGACGAAGTTGAGCATCTGGTGCTGTCCGGTGTCGAAGAACCCGGTGCCGATCGGCCAGTGGGGGCCGACCGGGACGTAGCCGAACTCGGTGAGCACGTACGACCCGCCGAGGCAGAGGGTCAGCTGGACGTCGGTGTAGGTGCCGACACGCGTCCACTGCGCCGGGTTCAGCACGTCGGGCGAGGTGAGCGGCGGCGACGAGTAGAAGCGCACCTCCTTGTTGGCCGGACCGCCCGCAGCCACCAGCAGGTACCGAGACTGACCGCTCGCGTCCTTGACGACGGTGAGCCCGACGGGGTCGGCACCGCCCTGTTCACCAGGGTTCTCGATGTCGAGCGAGCCCTTGTAGACGGGCTCCCCGGGCGTCGAGACGTCGACCAGCAGCACGGTCGCCTTGCTCAACGTCGAGTTGTTGTAGGGGTCCTCGGTCCCGATGACCAGGACGTCACCCACCACCTGCATCCCGCCGGGGTGCATGTACGAGGGGAAGCCCTCGTGCGCGCCGTCGAGCCGGATCGCTTTGACCACCACGTCCTCACCTGACGCGATGTGCGGACGCCCGACGAGCGCCGAGCCGTCGAGCGGGCCCAGGTTGGAGCGCATCCGCTCGCCGTCCTTGCCCCGCGACCCCATCTTGACCACGTAGAGGGATCCACCCTCGTTCCCGACGAAGCAGAAGGCGCTCGGGTCCTTGCCCGACCGGGAGACGAACATGTAGGGCGTCCCGTCGGCGGCGTCCTTCCGGGCGATGCCCTCCTGGTGCTTGCAGTCCGTTGCCTGCGGCCCGATGGTCCGGCCGGCGGCCAGCGGCTCTCCTCGCCGTGACAGCTTGTGGAACGCGTCCACGACGTCCGGCACGAACCGCTGGTCGGCGGACCCGGCCGGCGGATCGGCCGCGGCTGCTGGTCCTTGCGGCGCCACGCCCAACGCCGAGACGACCAGGCAGCCACCCAACGAGAGCGACAGCAGACGACGGCGTGCTCTGGCCATGGTTCCCCCCCCAGGGACCCCCGCCGAGCCGAAGGCGGGCTGGTCGGAGACTGCACCCGTGACCATGATCGGTCAACGTCAGGCTGCCCGTCACCGAGGGGCAGTCGCACGAGTGTTCGGAGCGATGACATACCGCAGGGCGTACCGTCCGGCGCCATGACCGCACCCGGCGCGACCGACGTCAGCACGTTCGAGCTGCCGTACTTCGACGTCGCGGACCCGACCATCTCGGGTCCGGAGTTCCACGCCGCCATGGCCGACGTCGCGGCGCAGTCGTGGCTCGCACGCATGCCGCTCGGCTACCTGACCCTGGACCGGGACGCCGGTGAGCACTTCCTGCGCACGCGGTCGGCCATCTTCCCGGGCCAGCTCATCGCCGAGCTGTACGGCGTCGAGAGCGGACCGCTGCGCGAGGAGATCGACCGCAACATCCTGCACATCGACGGGCCGGACCACGCGCGGCTGCGCCGGCTGGTGAACCCGTCGTTCACGCCGCGCGCGGCCGACTCGTGGCGGCCGGCGATGCGCGGGTTCCTGGAGCAGCTCTGGCAGGGACTCGACGGCTCCTGCGAGCTCGTCGAGGCGTTCGCCAAGCCCTACCCGTCACTGACCATCGCGACGGTGATGGGCGCCTCGATCGACGACGCGCCGAAGCTCCACGAGTGGTCCAACTGGATCCAGAAGCAGTTCGACGGCCCCACGCTGACCACGCAGCGCGAGCGGATCGACCGGGCCGTGCAGGAGTTCTACGACTGGGTCGGCCCGCTGATCGAGCGCCGCCGCGGCACCCCGGGCGACGACCTCATCTCAGCGCTGATCCAGGCAGAGGAGGAGGGCGACCGGCTCGACGACGTCGAGTGCCGCAACCTCGTCCTCAACGTCCTCGTCGGCGGCGTGGACACCACCCAGAGCCAGCTCGCCCACGCGCTG
>JBKJQM010000083.1:0-13303 GCA_046594005.1 Mycobacteriales bacterium | reverse complement strand
CAGGCGCACGTCCGTGAGCGGCTCGCCGGCGCGCACCGGTCCGGCGACCAGCCGGCCGACCGCGGCGACCGCGTCGACCAGCGCGCCGTCCGGGACCAGACCGGTGGGCACGGCTCGAGCAACCAGGTCGTCGGCCTCCAGCACCGCTCCGGCGGCGAGGTCGCGCGCTGCCGTCAGCACCGTCGCGGTCGGCGCCGGGGCGGGCACGAGGGCAGTCAGCCCGGCGGCGACAGCGGCCGCTGCCAGTCCGCTGGCCAGCAGGACGCGGTGGCGGGCGAGCGCCCGCCGCAGGTCGCGGACCGTCAGCCCGGTCACGGCAGCACCAGCTCGTGGTCGGTCCCGTCGAGCGCCGACCCGCACGCGCACGCCCGCTCGAGCGGCAGCGCCTCGACGACCTGCAGCAGCAGCTCGCGCAGCCGACCGGTGCTCTCGCCGAACACCCGGAAGACCTCGGCCTGCGTGACGGGCTCGCCCCCGTCGACCCCGGCGTCGAGGTCGGTGACCATCGCGATCGAGGTGTAGCAGAGGGCCAGCTCCCGGGCGAGGACGGCCTCCGGGTGGCCGGTCATGTTCACGATCGACCAGCCCTGGGCGGCGTACCACTGCGACTCGGCACGGGTCGAGAACCGCGGCCCCTCGACGACGACCATCGTGCCGCGGTCGGTAACGGGCCAGCCGGCGTCGACCGCCAGCCGGGCGGCCACCTGCCGGCCGGTCGGGCAGTACGGGTCGGCGAACGGGACGTGCACCGCGCCGGTCTCGTGGAAGGTCTGCACGCGCCCGGAGGTGCGGTCGACCAGCTGGTCCGGGACGACCAGGGAGCCCGGCCCGAGCTCGGGCCGCAGCCCGCCCACGGCGCAGGGCGCGAGCACCTGCCGGACGCCGAGGCTGCGCAGCGCCCAGAGGTTGGCCCGGTAGGGGATGCGGTGCGGCGGGAAGCGGTGGTCGGCGCCGTGCCGCGGCACGAAGGCGACGGTCCGGTCACCGATCTCGCCGACGACGAGCGGGTCGCTGGGCGCGCCGTACGGCGTGTCCACCACGACCTCGTGGGCGCCGTGCAGGAAGGCGTAGAAGCCCGAGCCGCCGATGACACCGATCTGCGCCGACTCCGGCACGTGCCCACCCCCTCAGGTCGAGGAGGCCGACCCTAGGCGGGCGCGGGAGGCGACGACCCGGAGGTGCCCGCCGTCCACAGGAGGGTCAGGCGCTCTTGCTCGCCGGCGTCGAGGAGGCCGCAGGCTTGGCGGGCTTCGTCGACGAGCCGCTGTCCGACGAGGACGACGAGGTCGAGGACCCGGTGGAGGGCGCGGTGGAGGCCGCGGCGGCCTTGTCGGACTTCCCGCCGTCGGACGAGCCGCTGTCGCTCTTGGCCGCCGGCGCCTCCGCCTTCTTGGCGGCGCTCCGGCTGTCGGTCTTGTAGAAGCCGGAGCCCTTGAAGACGACGCCCACCGCGCTGAAGACCTTGCGCAGCGCGCCGCCGCACGCCGGGCACTCCGTGAGCGGGGCATCCGTGAAGGTCTGCACGGCCTCCAGGCGCTCGTCGCACGCGGTGCAGGCGTACTGGTAGGTGGGCACGGGGACTCCTCGGGACGGCTGGCACTCAGGACCTGTGAGTGCCAGTGTGCGGCATCGGACGGGGCCCCGTCCACCGCCGCCCGGGTAGCGTTGGACAGGACCGCCACGAGAGAGGAGCGCTCGTGACTCGCCCGACAGCAGAGCTCCACCCGCACGTGGCCCCGCAGGTCCTGTCCGTCCCGCTGCCGGTCGCCGGCGAGCTCGACGCCCAGGGGACCGAGCGCCTGCGCGCCCTGTTCGACGACGAGATCCGCCCCGGCCGCCGACTGGTGCTCGACCTGTCCGGCGTCGACCACCTGTCCGCGGCGGCGCTGGCGGCCCTGGTGGCCGCGCACTGCCGCCTGCGCGACAGCGGCGGCTCGCTGGTGCTCGCCGCCCCCAGCCCGGCGGTCGTGCGGGTCCTCCGGATCAGCGGCCTGCACCGCGTGCTGCACACGCAGGCCTGACCTCCCCGGCGGACCGCCGGCTCAGGGCTCGACCATCACCTCGACGCGGCCCGTCGCCACGTCGTAGCGGCAGCCGGCGACCGGCAGGTCCTTCGGCAGGTACGGCGAGCTGCGGATCTTCTGGACGTCGTCGCGCAGGACCTCGAGCAGGTCGTGCGTCGTCCGGAACTCCAGGCTCCGCGTGTCGAGCCCGGACTGCTCGAGGATCGCCTCGTGCACCTGCTCGTCAGTCACCTTCGACATCCGGCAGTCGGTGTGCGCGACGACCATGATGCGCTCGACGCCGAGCAGGTGGACGGCCAGCACCAGGGTGCGCAGCACGTCGTCGGTCACGCGTGCACCGGCGTTGCGCAGGATCTTCGCGTCGCCCTTGTCCAGGCCGAGCATCTGCAGCGGCTCGATGCGCGAGTCCATGCACGTCACGACCGCCAGGCCGCGGGCAGCACGGCCCTCCAGGCCGGAGGCGGAGAAGCGGGCGGCGTACGCCTCGTTGGCGCCGAGCAGGTCGTCGAATCCCGTGGTCACGCCTCCCATTCTGCAGACCGGCCAGGACCGGTCCGCACCAGGCCCTCACCCGGCAGGACGACAGCGCCGACGGCGACGTCGTGCGGCTCTCTCGGCAGGGCCTCGACCAGCTCACCAGGGTGCAGCGCCGCCACCACGAGTCCCCGCGCGCGACCGAGGACCCGGTCGTAGGACCCACCGCCACGACCGAGACGGGTCCCGTCTCCGGCCACGCGCAGCGCGGGGACGAGGACGAGCCCGCAGCCGGCCACCGCGTCCCGGCCCAGCCGCGGGCCCGGAGGCTGCAGCAGGCCGCGCGGCCCGGGGACGAGCTCGCCTTCGTACGCCGCCCAGTCCAGGTCGCCGTCCGGCAGCAGGAGCGGCAGGACGACGTCGTCGAGCTCGCCCAGCAGCAGGTGCGTGGACGGCTCGGTGCCCACCGAGGCGTACGCCGCCACCCGACCGGTCGCGAGGGGCCGCAGCGCCTGCACGAGCGCTGCAGCGGTCGCCGCGTGCTGCTCCGGCGTCAGCGCACGTCGTGCCTCCACAGCCTCAGCCCGGAGCCTCGCCTTGCCGATGTCCACCATGGCAGCATCGCCCCGCTGCGTCCGGATCGGGCGCACGACGCCGAGAGGAGGACGCATGACCCTGCGCGCCCGCCTCACGGCGGCCTTCCTCCTGGTCGTCCTGGTGCCGCTGCTCGTCGGCGCCGCCCTGCTCGCCGCCGCCCTTCCGCGAGCCGTCCAGGAGCGCCAGGAGCAGGGCCTGACCTCCAGTGCGCGACTCGCCGCCCTGTCGATCGCCGAGCTCTGCGGCCGCGCGAGGGGCGCCGCCGAGGCGGCCGGTCGCGCCGCCCAGAGCAGCGACGACCGCGTGCTCACGGCGGCGCTGCAGGACCTCGTGCAGCGTGACCTGGCCGACGGCCTGCGCGTCGTCGACGCCGCCGGTCGCGTCCGTGGGTCGGCCGGCAGCGCGGCCGCCGTGCCTGAGCGCGACTGCACCGACGGCGAGGTCGTGCGCAGCGGCGGCGACGTCCAGCTCGCTGCCGTCCTGCGCCTCTCGCGGGCCGGCACCGGCCCGGTCGGGGCGGTGGTCGCCTCCTTCTCCGTCGACGCAGCCCTGGCGCGCCGCCTGCAGCAGGCCGCCGGCACCGGGCAGGTCGTGCTGCTCGCCGGCGGCCGGCCGATCACGTCCAGCGGCGAGGTCGAGGACGCCCTGGTGCGAGCCGCGGTCGAGGCCGGCAACGAGCCGGTCGTCGTCGGTGACCACCTCGCCGTGGTCGCCGACGCCGGGCCCAACCAGCCGGTCGCGGTGCTGCTCAGCCAGCCGCGCGTGCAGGGCGTGCGCCTGATCCGCTACGCCCTCGGGGTCGTCCTCGGCGCCGTGCTGCTCGCGACCGGCATCGCCTTCGCCCTCGCCCGCGCCACGACCCGCCCCCTCGAGGAGCTGGGCGAGGCAGCGGCCCGGGTCGCCAGCGGTGACCTGTCGACGTCCATCGAGGTCCGCTCCAAGGACGAGGTGGGCCGCCTGGCCGGGGCGTTCAACTCCATGACCGACGACCTGCGCACCTACATCGGCGAGCTGCAGGCCAGCCGGTCCGAGCTGCAGGCCGGCGTCGCCCGGCTCGGCGACACGCTCTCCGCTACTCACGACCTCGACCGCATCCTGTCCGTCGTCCTCGACACGGCGCTGGCCTCGACCCGCGCCCGCGCCGGCGCGGTGCTGCTGCTCAGCGCCGACCGCCGGGAGCTCGAGCTGGCTGTCGGCCACAACCTGGAGGAGCGGCACGTCCCGCAGGGCCTGCGGCTCCCGCTGGGCGCCGGCATCAGCGGCGGGGTCGCCCGCAGCGGCACCCCCGTGCGCGTCGGCTCCGGCGACGCGGACGCCGCGCCGGCGGAGGGGGAGCCGTCCGGCACCGCGCTGGTCGCTGTGCCGCTCAAGAGCTCGACGACGGTCATCGGGGTCCTGCTGCTGTGGGACCACGAGGGCGGCGAGGACTTCACCGACGACGACGTCGCGACGCTGCGCACCTTCACCAGCCAGGCCACCGTCGCCGTCGACAACGTGCTGCTGCACGAGGAGGCCCGGCGGCTGTCCATCACCGACGGCCTCACCGGCCTGTGGAACTACCGCTACTTCACGATGACCATCGGCAAGGAGATCGAGCGTGCCGCGCGCTTCGACCGGCCGCTGGCCCTGCTCGTCCTGGATCTCGACCACTTCAAGCTGGTCAACGACGTGTTCGGCCACCAGCGCGGCGACGCCGTCCTCGTGGAGCTCGCCGCACGTGTCCGGGCGCAGGTGCGCGACGTCGACACCCTCGCCCGCTACGGCGGCGAGGAGTTCGTAGTCGTGCTCCCGGAGACCGACGAGGACGGCGCCGGGCTGTTCGCCGAGCGCATCCGCGCCGCCGTCCGGCGGCGGCCCTTCGGCGAGGCCGGCGAGCAGCAGATCGACGTCACGGCCAGCATCGGCGTGGCCGTCTTCCCGAGTAACGGCGCCACGTCCACCGAGCTGCTGCGCCGGGCCGACGAGGCGCTCTACGTCGCCAAGCGCAGCGGCCGCGACACCTGGCGGCTGGCGGTGCCGGAGGTGACGGACGACCCTGCGGGACGCCCGTCGTAGGTTGGCGCCCATGAGCGGCAGCGCACCTCCACGCGTGACCAAGGCAGTCATCCCGGCCGCAGGCATGGGCACGCGGTTCCTCCCGGCGACCAAGGCGTCCCCCAAGGAGATGCTGCCCGTCGTCGACAAGCCGGCCATCCAGTACGTCGTGGAAGAGGCTGTCCGCGCCGGGCTCGACGACGTCCTCATGGTCACCGGGCGCAACAAGCGGCCGCTCGAGGACCACTTCGACCGGGCTGTCGAGCTCGAGCTGGCGCTGGAGGCCAAGGGCGACAAGGAGCGGCTCGCCGCCGTCCACCACAGCACCGACCTCGCCACCGTCCACTACGTCCGGCAGGGCGACGCCAAGGGCCTCGGGCACGCGGTGCTGGCGGCCGCGCAGCACGTGGGTGACCAGCCGTTCGCCGTGCTGCTCGGCGACGACCTCATCGACGAGCGGGACCTGCTGCTCGAGAAGATGATCGAGGTGCAGCAGGCGCGGGGCGGCAGCGTGATCGCCCTCATGGAGGTGCCGCCCGACCAGATCAGCATGTACGGCTGCGCCGCGGTGGAGGCGGCCGACGGCGGGTCCGACGTCGACGTCGTCCGGATCACCGGTCTGGTGGAGAAGCCCCCCGTCGGCGAGGCGCCGAGCAACCTGGCGATCATCGGCCGCTACGTGCTCGCGCCGACCGTCTTCGACGTACTGCGCCGCATCCCGCCGGGCCGGGGTGGGGAGTACCAGCTCACCGACGCCCTCCAGGAGCTGATCGCGCTGGAGCCGGTCCACGGCGTGGTCTTCCGCGGCCGGCGCTACGACACCGGCGACCGCCTGGACTACCTCAAGGCGACGGTGCGCCTGGCCGCCGAGCGCGAGGACCTCGGCCCGCCGTTCGTCGCCTGGCTGCAGGAGTGGCTGGGCACCCGCACGTGATCACCGTCGCGCAGCACCTGGCCCGGATCCTCGAGGTCGTCCAGCCGCTGGCCCCCCTCCAGCTCGGGCTGATGGACTCCCATGGCTGCGTCCTCACCGAGGACGTCGTCGCCCCTGCGGCGTTGCCGGGCTTCGACAACAGCGCCGTGGACGGCTACGCGGTGCGACTGGCCGACGTGGCCGGCGCGAGCGAGAGCAAGCCGGTGGTCCTGCCCGTCACCGGCGACGTCGCCGCCGGACCCGCCTCCACGCTGCGCGTGCAGCCCGGCGTCTGCGTCCGGATCATGACCGGCGCGATGGTGCCGGCCGGCGCAGACAGCGTGCTCCCGCTGGAGTGGACCGACGGCGGCGTGGCGACGGTCCGCATCGACCGCGCCCCGACCCTGGGCGCCAACATCCGCCGCACCGGTGAGGACGTCGCCGCGGGTGACACCGTCCTGACGGCCGGCACCCACCTCGGCGCCGTGCAGATCGGCCTCGCCGCCGCCGTGGGCCGCTCGCGCCTGATGGTCCGGCCGCGGCCGCGGGTGGTCGTGGTGTCGACCGGCAGCGAGCTCGTCGAGGCGGGGCAGCCGCTCACCCCGGGCACGATCGTGGACAGCAACAGCCCGGCGCTGACCGCCGCCGCGCTCGAGGCCGGCGCCATCGCCTACCGGGTCGGCATCGTCCCCGACGACCCGCGCACGCTGGCGGGCACGCTCGAGGACCAGCTGGTCCGCGCCGACGTCCTCGTGACCTCCGGCGGGGTCTCGGTCGGGGCGTACGACGTCGTCAAGGAGGTGCTGTCCCGCCTCGGCACCGTGTCCTTCGCCAGGGTCGCCATGCAGCCAGGGATGCCGCAGGGCTTCGGCACCATCGGCCCCGACTCCACGCCCGTCTTCGGGCTGCCGGGCAACCCGGTCAGCGCGCTCGTGAGCTTCGAGGCGTTCGTCCGCCCTGCTCTGCGCAAGATGCTCGGCGCGACGCCGCTGGAGCGCCCGCGGGTGCGGGCCGTGACCAGCAAGGCGCTCGTGAGCCCGCTGGGCAAGCGGTCCTTCCTGCGGGTCTCGCTCGAGGTGAAGAAGGGGGCGTACGTCGTGACGCCCGTGAGCGGACCCGGCTCCCACCTGCTGGCCGGCATGTCCCGCGCCACGGCGCTGGCCGTCGTGCCGGAGGACGTCGAGAAGGTGGCGGCCGGGGACCCGGTCGAGGTCCTGGTGCTCGAGCGGCGCGGTCGCTGATGTCGGGCTTTACCCACCTCGACGACGCCGGCGCCGCCCGCATGGTCGACGTCGGTGGCAAGGACGTGACCGCCCGCACGGCGACCGCGACCGGTCGGGTCGACCTGTCGCCGGAGTGCGTGGCGCTGCTGCGGGGGGAGGGCGTGCCCAAGGGCGACGCGCTCGCCGTCGCCCGCGTCGCCGGCATCATGGGCGCGAAGCGGACGCCCGACCTCGTACCGCTCTGCCACCCGATCGGGCTGTCCGGCGTGACCGTGGACCTCGTCGTCGACGACCGGGGTGTCGCCGTGACCGCGACCGCCCGCACGTCGGACCGCACCGGTGTCGAGATGGAGGCGCTGACCGCGGTCACCGTCGCCTGCCTCACCGTCGTCGACATGACCAAGGCCGTCGACCCGCGCTCGGTGATCGGCCGCGTGCAGGTCGAGACGAAGACCGGCGGCAAGAAGGGCGACTGGTCGCGGTGAGGACGCCCCGGTGACCTGGCGCGCCCGCGTCATCACGGTCTCCGACCGGTCCTCCCGCGGCGAGCGCCCTGACACCGGCGGGCCGCTGCTGGCGGGCCTGCTGCGCGAGCTCGGTCTGGAGGTGGGCGACGTCGTGCTCGTCCCGGACGAGGTCGACGCCGTGCGGGAGGCGGTCGCGCAGGCGGCCGCGGCGTACGACCTGGTCGTCACGACCGGCGGCACCGGCCTCGCCCCGCGCGACGTCACCCCCGAGGCGACCGCCCCCCTGCTCGACCGGCTGGTGCCCGGCATCGCCGAGGCCCTGCGCCTGCGCGGGCAGGACGCCGTCCCGACCGCAGCGCTGTCCCGCGGCGTGGTCGGCACCATCGGCAGCACCCTGGTCGTCAACCTGCCGGGCTCCACCGGCGGCATCCGCGACGGCGTCGAGGTCCTGCGGCCGCTGGTCGACCACGCGCTCGCGCAGCTGCGCGGCGGCGGGGACCACGGGTGAGCGCGGGCTGGCCCGCGCGGCTCGAGCACGAGGACGTGGAGCTGCGGCCCTTCCGGGCGCGGGACGTCAGCGCGTGGTGCGAGATCAGGGTCCGCAACGAGGGCTGGCTCGCGCCCTGGGAGGGGCGGCCGCCCGCGCAGCCGCCCGCGTCCTGGGCCGAGCGGCACAGCCCGGCGGTCTTCGCCGCGATGCTGCGCCACCAGCGCAAGGAGGCGCGGGCCGGTCGCCTGCTGCCCTTCGCCGTCGTGCACGACGGCCGGCTGGCCGGCGCCGTGACGGTCGGTGGCGTCGTCCGGGGAGCCCTCGACGGCGCGCACGTCGGCTACTGGGTCGACGAGCGGGCGGCCGGGCGCGGGGTCGTGACGACGGCGGTCGCGCTCGCCCTGGACCACTGCTTCGGCCCGGTCGGCCTGCACCGGGTGGAGGCCAACGTGCGGCCGGAGAACGGGCGCTCGCTGCGCGTCGTCGACAAGCTCGGCTTCACGCAGGAGGGGCGGCACCGGCGCTACCTGTTCATCGACGAGCAGTGGCGCGACCACCTGTCCTTCGCGCTGCTCGCCGACGACGCGCCCGGCGGCGTGCTCCGGGCCCTGCTGCAGCAGTAAAGGCGCAGGTCGTACGGCGCGTCTGCGCTGCGCAGCGTGATCTCCTCACTACCTTTCGGATCCGTGGGCAGCGGTCTGATCCTCCTCGTCATCGTCGGTGCCTGGCTGGCCGTCCTCGTCCCCATGGCCCTGCGGTCGCACGACACCAGCCTGGGCTCCGTGGACAAGTTCCACGACGCCATGCGGGTGCTCTCGCGCCGCGACGGCCGCAAGGAGGCCGAGGCGCAGGACGGACCTGCGGACGCCGTGGCGGGTGCGCGGGCCGTGGTCGTGCCGCGCGCACCGAAGCCCCCGAAGGCCGCCCTCACCCCGGCCGCCCGCCGCCGTCGGGCGCTGGTCGTCGTCGTCACCGTCGCCGTCCTCACCCTGGTCGGCGCGCTGGTCGGGCCGCTGTGGCTGCTGGTCCCGCACGCCGTCGCCGACCTGCTGCTCGTCGGCTTCGTCCTCTGGCTGCGCAAGCAGGCCGTGCTGCGCGCCGAGCGCGAGTGGCGCGCCGCCATGAAGACCGAGCGCCGTCGTCGTCCCGTCGACCGCACCGCACCGACCGCCACGCTCTCGCGACCGGTGGAGCCGCTGCGGGTGCCGACCCACGTCGCCGGGGTGCCGTCCCGCATGCCCTCCCGCGCCGCCGTCGAGGGGGTGGAGGTGCTCCCGCTCGGCGTGCCCGCTGCCCGCTACGAGGACCCGGCTCCGGCGCCCGCCCGCGGTGCCCAGGGAGACCCGTGGTCGCCGGTCCCGGTGCCGGTCCCTACGTACGTCAACGCGCCTGTCGCGCCCCGCTCCGTGCTCGACCTGACCCGGCCCGGCGCGTACGCCGACGGCCTTGCGGAGGCCGAGCGCGCGTTGGGCATCGAGGACTCGGGACCGGAGCTGGACGAGATCCTCGACCGGCGTCGGGCTGTCGGGGACTGAGCCCTTCCGGCTGGTAGCGTTCGCGCCGCGGGGCTGTGGCGCAGTCCGGTAGCGCACCTCGTTCGCATCGAGGGGGTCAGGGGTTCGAATCCCCTCAGCTCCACCACCCGCACGCACGGCCCCCGGCCCCGTCTGACCTCGGTCAGCCGGGGCCGTGCTGCATGTCGCCGCTGCTGCACCTGGCTCCTGGGCCACACGATCCTTGCCGGACTGGATCCGGGCCCGCGTCCTGCCGAACAGGAGAGGGACGCCGTCGGCCCCCGCCGGCGGTCCCGCGCCGCAAGGAGATCCCCGTGCTGTCCAAGGTCCTGCTCACCGCCGCCGCCACGGTGGCCGCCACCGCCCTGTCTCTCGGCGCCGCCGTGGGCCTCTCGTACGCCGCGGACGCCCCGCCGACGACGGCTCCCGCCACCGCGAGCACGACGCCGACCGCGTCCACGGACGCGCCTGCCACGGCGACCGCGACGATGACGGTCCGGGTGCACATGACCAACGTGAAGGTGACGTTCAACGACGGGAAGACGCTCACCGTCGTCGGCATCGATCAGCCCTCGGTCGGTGGCACCTGGACGGCGGCGAAGAGCGTCAAGGTCAACCTGCGCGGCGGCAAGGGATCGCTGCGCGACGTCCTCGTCGGGATGCGCGTGCACGTGGCCGGCACCTCGACCGCCGGCGTCCTGACCGTCGACCACGTCGTCGTCCCGAACACGCCCGGCAACCGGGCGCTGCAGGCCAAGGCGAAGGCAGCGAAGGCGAAGGCAGCGAAGGCGAAGGCCAAGCCCGCCAAGGGCAAGAAGCACTAGGACGCGCAGGCGCCCGTCACCCTCAAGGGGTGGCGGGCGCCGCCGTCAGATCCAGCTGCTGAACCACATGCGGGAGCGCCAGGCCTCGTACGGCAGCGTCTGCGCCGCGAGCACCGGGTAGAGGTACGCGAAGTTGATGACGACCACCGCGACGTACGCCCCGGCGCCGATCGCGGCCGCGGCCCGCCGCCGCGACGTCGCCGCGGCTCCGCCGAGGGCCCACCCGATCACCAGCGCCAGGCCCAGGCACATGAAGGGCACCGCGGGCAGCGCGTAGAACAGGAACATCGTGCGGCCGTCGAGGTCGTCGCGGATCCACGGCACGATCGTCGCGGCCACCATCACGAGAGCGGCCGCGGGGCGCCAGTCGCGCTTGGCGAGCCACAGCCAGACCAGCACCAGCGCGACGGCGAGGAAGCCCCACCAGATCGCGGGGGTGCCGATCGCCAGTACCTCGCGCGAGCAGGACGCCGCCTCGCAGCCGTAGCGGCCGGGGCCGACGCCGGAGGGGTAGTAGAAGGACACCGGCCGCGCGAGGACCAGCCAGCCGGCGGGGTGCGACTGGTACGGGTGCTTCTGCCGCAGGTTGTCGTGGAAGCCGAAGATCTCGCGGTGGTACTGCCACCACGAGCGCAGGTCGTCCGGCACCAGCGCCGCCAGCCCGCTGGCCGGGTGCGTGTCCGCCCACGCGCGGTCGTAGCCGATGGTGCTCGCGAACCAGCCCGTCCAGGACAGCACGTACAGCGCCGCGGGCAGGACCACGAGGGCGGCCAGCGTCCACGGGACGGTGCGGACCAGGACCGACCGGACCGGCGAGCGGACTCCGGCGGTGCGCTGCGCGCCGACGTCCCACGCGAAGGCCAGCAGGACCAGGGCGGCGACGAAGTACAGGCCGCTCCACTTCGTGGCGACGGCAGCGCCTAGGCAGACCCCGGCGGCGATCCGCCACGGCCGCAGCCCGAGCGACGGACCGCTCCTGCGCTGCAGGTCGTCCTCGTCGGTGACGGCGAGCCGGCGTCGTACGGCATCCCGGTCGGCCACGAGGCAGGCGAAGGCGAACAGCACCCAGCCCGCGACGAAGACGTCGAGCAGGGCGGCGCGGCTGGTGACGAAGTGCAGCCCGTCGAGCGACAGCAGCAGCCCGGCCGTGCACCCCAGCACCGTCGACCCGGTCATCCGCCGCGTGACGCGCACCAGCGCGATGACCATCAAGGTGCCCACGACGGCGGCGGCGATCCGCCAGCCGAACTCGTTCGTGCCGAACACCCGCAGGCCCAGCTGGATCAGGTGCTTGCCCAGCGGCGGGTGGACGATGAACCCGGACGTGCCGGTCGGCACGCACTGCGCCTGGATCTCCGGGCTGCCGCCCTTGGTCGCGACCTCGACCCCGTACCGCATGAGGTTCTGCGCGTCGCAGACGTAGTAGATCTCGTCGAAGATGCGGCCCCGCGGGATGTCCAGCCGGATCACGCGCAGCAGCCCCGCGATCAGCCCGATGGCCAGGGTCGCGAGCCAGCCGCCGCGACCGTCGGTCGGCGGCAGGATGCGGGTGCGCCAGTGCTGCAGCTGCGCCGGCGGGCCGACAGGGGTCGCGGGCCGGGTGTCCTCGGCGGCGTCGAGCGTCGCGGTCATGCGGGGCAGCCTAGGAGCCGGGTGCCGCAAGATGGACGTCATGCCCCTCGTCCTCGCCGGTGCGCCGATCGGTCGGGCGGACGACGCGAGCCCGCGCCTGGTCGCTGCCCTGGCCACCGCGGAGGTCGTCGCCGCCGAGGACACCCGCCGGCTGCACCGGCTCTGCGCGGACCTCGGCGTCGAGCTGACAGGTCGGGTCGTCAGCTACTTCGAGGGCAACGAGGCCCAGCGCACGCCGTCGCTGCTCGAGGCCCTGCGGGCCGGCGAGCGCGTCGTGGTGGTGACCGACGCCGGGATGCCGACGGTGTCCGACCCCGGCTACCGCCTCGTGGTCGCCGCCGTCGAGGAGGGCCTGCCGGTCACCTGCGTCCCGGGCCCGTCGGCCGTCACGACCGCGCTCGCCGTCAGCGGCCTGCCCACGGACCGGTTCTGCTTCGAGGGCTTCCTGCCCCGCAAGGGCGGCGACCGCCGCGCCAAGCTCGCCGAGCTGCAGGCCGAGCGCCGCACCTGCGTGCTGTTCGAGGCGCCGCACCGCCTGGCCGACGCGCTCGCCGACATGGCCGCCGTCCTCGGCCCGACCCGCCGTGCCGTCGTGTGCCGCGAGCTGACCAAGACCTACGAGGAGGTCGTCCGCGGCACCCTGCCCGAGCTGGTCGCCTGGGCCGAGGGCGGTGTGCGCGGTGAGGTCACCCTCGTCCTCGAGGGCGCCCCCGAGCCCACCGTCGACCTCACCCCCGCCGAGCTGGTCCGCCTCGTCGGTGTCCGCGAGCAGGCCGGCCTGACCCGCAAGGAGGCCCTCGCGGCGGTCGCCAGCGAGACCGGCCTCCCGAGGAGCGCCGTCTACGACGCCATGGTCGCCGCCAAACCCCGCTGATCATCCGCAGCATCAGTACGCAAGAACCCCCTCGAGCACCCCCCTTGCGCACCGATCCTGCGGATGATCAGCCCCGGGTGGGGGCCGACCCCGCGAGCGTCACCGTCTTGCGCCCCCAAGCGGCTTGGGGTCAACCCTCTGTTGCAACGCCGACGGGGAGGTTGCTGGTGCCGGGTAAGCGCTTGACGTTCGAGGAGCGGGTCAGGATCGAGGTGCTCTGGCAGCAGGGCCGCTCGT
>JBKJQM010000305.1:0-7935 GCA_046594005.1 Mycobacteriales bacterium | reverse complement strand
CTGGCGGCGGACGCGCTTGGCGGCCATGCGGGTGGAGCCGCTGATGCCGCGCACGCCGTCCTCGTCGGCCGAGGTGGCGCCGGAGCGGCTGCGGGGAGCCCGCGGCTCGCGCGGCTCCCGGGCCTCGCGGACGGTCGTGGCCGAGCCTGCGTCCTCGCCCTCGCCGGAGCCGGCGGTGCGCGGACGGCGACGGCGGCGACGGCGGGTGCCGCCTGCGCCCTCGTCGTCCTCGTCGTCCTCGGCAGGGGTCCCCTCGGTCACGACAGAAGGCGCCTCGTCGGACGCGTCCTCGTCGGTGGCGTCGTCGGTCGTCTCGTCGTCGCGGCGCGGGCCGCGGCCACGACGGCCACGACGGCGGCGACGGGGACCGCGGTCGCCGCCCTCCTCGTCGTCCTCGTCCGCCTCGACCTCGGCGTCGTCGTCCACGGCAGGGGCGACGACCGGCTCGAGCAGCTGGGGCAGCAGGGCGCTCGGCGAGACCGCCCCGGAGGTGCCGGCGCGACGGCGGCGGCGCGGCGCGGGCGCGTCGTCGTCGGAGGCCGGCGCGTCGGCGGGCGCGGACTCGGCCAGGGGGTCGGCGACCGGCTCGGGCGCCTGGAACGTGACCGTAGCGGCGGGCCGACGGGCACGCGTGCGCTTGACCGGCTCCGCGGGCGGCTCGGCGACCGTGCTGTCGGACGGGAGGGCCTCGGCGACGGCGGGCTCGAGCAGAGCGGCCTGCGCGGCCAGCTCCTCCTCGGTCAGCTCGGCGTCGGGGGCAGGCTCGACGGCCTTCTTCGGCGTGCGCTTGCGCGGGGCGGCGGCCTTCTTGGCGGGCGCCTTGCGGGCCTTCTTCGGCGCTGTCGCCTCGCCGTCGGCGGCCGCAGCGGGGGCGTCAGCGGCGGGAGCCTCCGGGGCGTCCGCAGCAGCCGGCGCGCTCGCCGCCTTGGTCGCGCGGCGGCGCGGGGCCTTCTTGGGCGCCGGCGCGTCCTCGGCGGGAGTGGGGGTCGTGCTGTCCGTGGGCTCGTCGAGCACCGGGGTCTCCGTGTCCGGTCGGCGCGTGACGCGGCCGCGACGACCCGGGGTGGGGGGTCGTACCGGTGCCGGCCGGGGTGGCCGGCGCCGGAGAAGTCTGTGGTGCGCCCCTAGATCGGAGCGCCGGCGGCGTCCTGCTCGAGGTCCTCGACCGCTCGCGTTGCCCCGTCGGCGGTCAGCCGGTCGGGTGCGAGCGGGTCTCCTACCTCGCCGTTCTCGGTGAGCGGCCCCTGCGCGTACCGGGTTGCCTCGGGAGGCACCGGCGGTACGAGGTCGGCCACGGACCGGAGCCCGGAGAGCACGTCGTCGGGTCTTACAGCAGGCGTCACGTGCCGTACGACCATGTCGAGTCTTGCACAGTCCTGATCAGCTGCGGCGCTCATGGCCACCACTGCGGCGCGCGCGTCGAGCAGCCGCTTGCCGTCCTTCATGAGCCGCTCGACCACCAGCGTCTCGGTCGCGAGGAAGGCGGCGACGGCGCGCTCGAGCTCCGCGGGCGGGACCTGCGGCAGCCGTACGGCCCAGCGCGAGGCCTCGATCCGGTCCGGCAGGCTGGTGCCCACGGGCGCTTCGACGACCTCGACCACGTCGATGCCGAGCGGCAGGCTCTCGTCGAGCGCGAGCCGCAGGCGCTCGAGGTCGACGCGCTCGGCCACGGAGATCTCGACGTACTCCGCCTCGCTCGCGACGCCCGTCGGCGCAGCGCCGACCCAGCTGATCTTCGGATGGGGCGAGAAGCCCGCGGAGTACGCCATCGGCACCTGCGCCCGGCGCAGCGCCCGCTCGAAGGCGCGGGCGATGTCGCGGTGGCTGGTGAAGCGGAGCCTGCCGCGCTTGGTGTAGCGCAGTCGCAGCTTCTGCACCGCGAGCGGCGGCGGCGGCCCGGTCGGGACGTTGCGCGCCACCTCAGCCCCGCACGTCGTGACGGTGGTGCACGAGGTCGTGCACGAAGTAGCGGGAGAAGCTCTCGACGGTGAACGAGGCGCCGTCGCTGCGCCGGCCGCGGCGCTCCCACTGCTCGGGAGCAAGACCCTCGAACGCACCGGCGACCTGCTCGGCGGCGGCCACCACCTCAGCGGCGACGGCGGCCGGGTCCTGTGCGTGGTAGCGCCCCTCGACGGCCGCGGCGTCCTGGTCCCAGTTGGCGTACAGCGGGTCGTCCTGGCCGAGCATGAGCTGCAGGCGCTCGTCGTACAGCCGCAGCACGTCGCGCACGTGGCAGCCGTACTCCAGCGGTGACCAGGTCGCGTCGTCCGGACGAGTGCGCGCGTCGGGTCGGGCGAGCACCGGTCCCCACGACGCGGCGTTGTCGCGCACGACCGCCCCGACCTGCTCGCGGCCGAGCCCTGACGCGTCGTCGCCGCACTCGGCGCACGGGCGTTCGAGCACCCAGGTCCAGTCCTTGGTGTCCGGGGAGATGGTGTCCGGCGTGATCACGTCGCCGCGGCCAGCGGGTTCTTCACGACCGTCAGCGGCAGCAGCGTCTTGCCGGTCGGGCCGATCTGGATGTCGGTGCCCATCTGCGGGCACACGCCGCAGTCGAAGCACGGGATCCAGCGGCAGTCGTCGAGGTCCTGCTCGGCGAGCGCGTCCTGCCAATCGCTCCAGAGCCACTCCTTGTCGAGCCCCGAGTCGAGGTGGTCCCAGGGCAGGACCTCGCTCTCCTCGCGCTCGCGGGTGGTGTACCAGCCGACGTCGACGCCGACCTTCTCGGCCGCGGTCATCCAGCGGTCGTAGGAGAAGTGCTCGCTCCAGCCGTCGAACTTCCCGCCGTCACGCCACACCTGCTCGAGCACGGCGCCGATGCGGCGGTCGCCGCGGGACAGCAGTCCTTCCACGATCCCGGGCTTGCCGTCGTGGTAGCGGTAGCCGATCGCCTTGGCGGTGCTGCGGTCGCTGTTGATGGCGTCGCGCAGCAGCTTCAGGCGGCGGTCGGTCGTCTCGTGGTCGAGCTGGCTCGCCCACTGGAAGGGCGTGTGGGCCTTGGGCACGAACCCGCCGATGCTGACCGTGCAGCGCACGTCGCGGGTGCCGGTGATGGAGCGCCCCGCGCGGATGACTTCCCTTGCCATCTCGGCGATCTCGAGAACGTCCTCGTCGGTCTCGGTGGGCAGGCCGACCATGAAGTACAGCTTCACCTGGCGCCATCCCGCGCCGTAGGCGGTGGTCACCGTCTTCACCAGGTCGTCCTTGCTGACCATCTTGTTGATGACCTTGCGCAGGCGCTCGGAGCCGCCCTCGGGTGCGAAGGTGAGGCCGGAGCGGCGGCCGTTGCGGCTGAGCTCCTGGGCCAGGTCGATGTTGAACGCGTCGACGCGCGTGCTCGGCAGGCTGAGCGAGGTCTGGGTGCCCTCGTAGCGGTCGGCCAGGCCCTTGGCCACCTCGCCGATCTCGGAGTGGTCCGCGCTGGACAGGCTGAGGAGGCCGACCTCCTCGTAGCCGGTCGCCTCCAGGCCCGCCTTGACCATCTCGCCGATGCCGGTGAGCGAGCGCTCACGCACCGGGCGCGTGATCATGCCGGCCTGGCAGAAGCGGCAGCCGCGGGTGCAGCCGCGGAAGATCTCGACGCTCATCCGCTCGTGCACCGTCTCGGCCAGCGGCACGAGCGGCTGCTTCGGGTAGGGCCATTCGTCGAGGTCCATCACAGTGCGCTTGTGCACGCGGAACGGCACGTCGGGGCGGTTCGGGGCGACGCGCGCGATGCGGCCGTCCGGCAGGTAGCTCACGTCGTAGAAGCGCGGCACGTAGACGCCACCGGCGCGGGCGAGGCGCAGCAGCACCTCCTCGCGGTCGGCGCCGTCGAGCTTGGCCTGCCGGATCACGGCGGTCATCTCGAGGACGGCCTGCTCGCCGTCGCCCAGCACCGCCGCGTCGACGAAGTCCGCGATCGGCTCGGGGTTGAAGGCCGCGTGCCCGCCGGCCAGCACGATCGGGTGGCTCTCGTCGCGGTCCTTGGCGTGCAGCGGGATCCCGGCGAGGTCCAGCGCCTCGAGCATGTTGGTGTATCCGAGCTCGGTCGAGAAGGAGATGCCGAGGACGTCGAAGGCCCGGACCGGCCGGTGGCCGTCGACGGTGAACTGCGGGACGCCGGCCTCGCGCATCTTGCCGGCCAGGTCCGGCCACACGGCGTACGTGCGCTCGGCCAGCGTGCGGGGCTGCTCGTTGAGCACCTCGTACAGGATCATGACGCCCTGGTTCGGCAGGCCCACCTCGTAGGCGTCCGGGTACATCAGCGCCCAGCGGACGTCGCACTCGTCCCAGTCCTTCACCGAGCTGTTGAGCTCCCCGCCGACGTACTGGATCGGCTTCTGCACGCTGGGCAGCAGCGGCTCCAGGCGCGGGAACAGGCTCTCGACAGGCATGGGCCAAGGCTACGTCGGCCTGTCGACCCGGACGCCCGTCCTGCGTACGTTCCGCGATGGGGGGCTTCGCGCCGACGTTCCTCGCGGTCGGGCGCCGGGCCTCCTAGAGCTCGCGCGACCTCAGGTGCACGTTCTGCAGCAGCCCGACGGCCACGAGGTTCACGAACATGGCCGAGCCGCCGTACGAGACGAACGGCAGCGGCAGGCCGGTCACCGGCATGATCCCCAGCGTCATCCCGATGTTGACGAAGGAGTGGAACGCGAACCAGGCCACGACTCCCGCAGCGACCAGCCGGCCGAACGCGTCGGGTGACCGCGACGAGATGCGCAGCCCCCGCCACAGCACCAGCCCCAGCAGGCCGATGACGGTCGAGGCGCCCAGCAGCCCCAGCTCCTCCCCCGCGACCGTGAACACGAAGTCGGTCTGCTGCTCGGGGATGAAGCGCCCGCCGGTCTGCGTGCCCTGGAACAGCCCGGTGCCGGTGAGCCCGCCGGAGCCGATGGCGATGCGCGCCTGGTTGGTGTTGTAGCCCACGCCGCGCGGGTCGAGCTCGGGGTTGGCGAACGCCGCGAAGCGGTCCACCTGGTACTGGTCGAGCACGCCGATCTGCACGGCGACGCCGCACACGACGACACCGGCGACCAGCAGGCCGACGATCCACGCCGCCGACGCGCCGGAGATCGCCAGCACCCCGAGGACGATGAACACCAGGACGAGCACGGTCCCGAGGTCGGGCTGGAGCATGATCAGGGCCATCGGGACCGCCGCCAGCGCGAGCACCAGCACGACGTCGCGGCCCGGCGGCGAGCCGTCGCGCGCCTCTGAGAGCAGCATCGCCATGCCGACGACGAGCGCGACCTTGGCGAACTCCGCGGGCTGCACCTGGAACCCGCCGCCGAGCACGATCCAGGAGTGCGCGCCGTTGATGGTCGAGCCGAGCGGCGTGAGGACGGCGACCAGCCCGAGGCACGACGCGACGTACACGACGGGGGCGTACGCCTGCAGCGACCGGTAGTCGACCAGCGCCGCGACGCTGGCCAGCGTGAGCCCGATGACGGCGTTGATGAGGTGCCGCTTGAGGAACGCGTGCGGGTCCAGACCGGCGTCGAGCATCCGCTGTCGCGTGGCGGACCACACCAGCAGCGAGCCCAGCCCCACGAGGGCCGCGACCGCGAGGGTCAGCACCCAGTCCATCCGCCAGAGCGAGGAGTCACGGCCGAGGGTGCGCTCGCGCAGGCCGGCGTCCCGGCGGCCGAGGCGCACGTACGGCGAGGAGGCCGTCACGGGGGCGCCACCGACCCGTCGGGCCGCAGCGACGGCAGGCCCTTCGCGGGCGAGCCGGTGCCACCCGGCCCGTAGATGCCGTCGTACACCTCGCGGACCAGCGGCGCGGCGACCGTGCTGCCGGTGCCGCCCTGGCTCACCATCCCGACGACGACGAGCTCCGGTGCCGCAGCAGGGGCGAAGGACGCGAACCACGAGGTGTCCTGCTTGTTCGCGACCTCACCGGTGCCGGTCTTGCCGGCCACCGCCACGGGCGAGCCGGCGAACGCGCGGGCCGCGGTGCCGCCGGGCTGGGTCACCCCGGCCAGCGCCTCGCGGACGTAGCCGAGCACGTCCGGCGGGACGGGGACCGTGCCGCGCACCTTCGGCCGGATCTCGCGCACCCCGGTCGGGGACAGGAGCGCCCGGCCGACGTGCGGTTCCAGGACCTTCCCGCCGTTGGCGATGGCGGCGTAGACGGTCGCGAGCTGAAGGGGCGTGACGAGCGTGTCGCCCTGCCCGATCGCGAAGTTCGTCGCGTCGCCACCGCGGAAGCGGTTGCCGTCCTCGCAGTACTCCTTGTTCTCCCGG
The DNA here is from genome assembly GCA_046594005.1 of Mycobacteriales bacterium. Classification (GTDB taxonomy): domain Bacteria; phylum Actinomycetota; class Actinomycetes; order Mycobacteriales; family SCTD01; genus SCTD01. The sequence goes on along the minus strand of JBKJQM010000305.1, from coordinate 1,704 downwards.
CGCCGCTCGTCGGAGAGCTTCGGGTTGGTCGCGCCCTTGCAGCGGTTGGCCTTGGTCTGCTCCCACAGGTCCCGCTTGTAGGCGCGGTCGGCGATGGTGCCCCGCCGCTCGCTCGGCAGGTCGACGCCGGTGCGCACTCCGAGGCCGAACGCCTGCGCCATCCGCACCATCGGGTCGCGGGGCTTCGGGACCGGCCGGTTGCCGCCGTCGCGCAGCCACTGCTCGTAGGCGAACTTGTAGAAGACCGTGTCGCAGGACTTCACCAGCGCTCTGCGCAGGTCCACCGTACCGAGCGGCGCCGAGTCGAAGTTCCGCTGACCTGTCGGCTCGTAGACTCCGGGGCACGGGTAGCGGCCGGTCAGCGGGTAGTCGCCGCTGGCCACCGCCGCCGAGGTCGACACGACCTTGAACGTCGAGGCCGGGGCGTACGCGCCCTGGATGGCGCGGTAGACCAGCGGCGCGCCCTTGCTCTCGTCGACCAGCTCGGCGTACTCCGCGGGTGAGGCGCCGCCGACGAAGACCGACGGGTCGTACGACGGGTAGCTCGCCATCGCGACGACGCGACCCGTCTTCGCCTCCATCACCACGACCGAGCCGGAGTCGGCGACCAGCGGTCGGCCGGTGCCGCGGGCGGGCATCGTGCGGGCGCGGTCGATGGCGTGCTGGAGCGCGTCCTCGGCGACCTGCTGGACCTTCGCGTCGATGGACAGCACGAGGGTCTCCCCCGCCTTCGGCGCCGTCTCGCTCTGCGTCCCGGTGACGCGGCCGACGTGGTCGACGAGCAGCTCCTGCACGCCGTCGCGGCCCCGCAGGTCCGCGTCGTAGGTCGCCTCGACGCCCGCGCGCCCGACCAGCGAGCTCGCCTGAACACCTTGGTACTGCTTCTCCTTCGTCTCCTCCGGGCTGATCGGCCCCAGGTAGCCGAGCAGGTGCGAGGCGAGCCGACCGTGCGGGTAGTCGCGTACGGCGGCGAACTCGGCGGTGACGCCGGGGTAGTCCTCGCGGCGCTCCTCGATGCGCAGGACGCGGGTCAGCCCAGCGCGGTCGCCGGCGTCGTACTCGGCGACCGGGACCGGCTGGTATGCGAGCCGCGCCAGCACGGCGGCTCGACTCCGCCCCCGCAGGGGGTGATCTCGCGCGCGAGGACCTCCGGCTCCTTGCCCACCACCTCGCCGAGGCGGGCCAGGACGGCCTTCCCGTCGTCGGGCTGGCGCAGCAGCGTCGACCGGCTGACCGACACGACCAGCGCCGTCCGGTTGCGCACCAGCGCGGTGCCGCGGGCGTCGTACACCTCGCCGCGCGGTGCGGTCGTCACGACCGGCCGCAGCCGGTTGGCGCTGGCCGCCTCGGCGTAGTCCTGACCGGCCAGCACCTGCAGGAACCACAGCCGGCCGAACAGGGTGGCCAGCAGGGCGATCACCAGCACGCGCAGGACGACCAGCCGGAGCGTCGAGCGTTCGGTCATCGGCGGCCCTGCCTCCGGGCGAGCGGGTCCAGGTCGAGCCTGCGGACGAGGAGCGCCACTCCCGGTACGACGAACGGGGTGAGCAGCACACAGTAGGGGACCGTCCCGGCCAGGGCGGAGACGTACGCGGAGCCCGTGATGCGGGGGTCGCCGAGCAGCAGGCCCTCGACGGCGAACATCGTCACCGCCCCTGCGGCGGCCGCCCCGACGACCGCGAAGGGCAGCAGGGTGGAGCCCCC
>JBKJQM010000301.1:0-2599 GCA_046594005.1 Mycobacteriales bacterium | reverse complement strand
GACGAGCGCGCCGTGGGCTGCTCCGGCGTACGCCACGCGTCCTCCGCCCAGGGCGCGAGCACGCTGCTCGTCACGACGCTGGACCTCGCCCGCGGCCTGGCGCCCGTCGACACCGAGGCCGTCACCACGGACGGGGACCTCGTCTACGCCTCCGCGGACCGGCTGTACGTCGCGACCAGCCGCTGGGGCACGACCGCGCCGCCCGTAGTCCAGGACGAGAAGCCCGCGACCGGCACCGCCAGGGTGAAGGACACCATCACCACCGAGCTGCACGCCTTCGACACCTCGAGCCGGACGACGACGCGGTACGCCGGGTCGGCGTCGGTGCCCGGCTACGTGCTGGGGCGCTGGGCGCTGTCGTCGTACGCCGGCCACCTGCGCGTCGCCACCACCAGCGCGCCGCCGTGGGAGTCCGGCGCGGCGACCGAGTCGGGGGTGAGCGTCCTGGAGGAGCGCGGCGACGACCTGGTCGAGACGGGCCGGGTCGAGGGCCTGGGGAAGGGCGAGCAGATCCGGGCCGTCCGCTACTTCGGTGACCTGGCCACGGTCGTCACCTTCCGCCGCACCGATCCGCTCTACGTGCTGGACCTCGCTGACCCCGCCGCGCCGAAGGTCATCGGCGAGCTGAAGGTGCCCGGCTTCTCCACCTACCTGCACCCGGTCGGCGACGGGCTGCTGCTCGGCGTCGGCCAGGACGCCGACCTGCAGGGGCGGGTCACCGGCGTGATGGCGCAGGTGTTCGACCTGCGCGACCTGGCGCACCCCGTCCAGACCTCGAAGCTGGTCCTCGGCGAGGGCTACACGCAGGTCCTCGACGAGTCACGGGCCTTCGGCTGGGACTCCGAGCACCGGACCGCCCTGCTGCCGTTCTCCCGCTGGGACGGCACCAGCGCCGGCTCCTTCGCCGTCGGCATCGGGGTCGCCGAGGGCGGCGCGCTCACCGAGCGCGGCCGGATGGAGGTCGCCGGGCAGAACGGCGTCGACCGCGTGCTGCACGACGCCGACCACGTCTACGCCGTGTCGATGGGCGGGGTCGTGGCGGGCAGCGCGACGACGATGGAGCGGACCGGGAGGGCGGCCTTCCCGTCGCGGTAGGGGCGGTGAACGACCGCTCACCTGCCTCCGCGATGATGGGCGGACCAGTCCCCGATCTTGCAGGAGCACCTCCGTGTCCGACATCAGCTTCGACGGCCGCGTCGCCGTCGTCACCGGCGCCGGCGGCGGCCTCGGCCGCACCTACGCCCTCGAGCTCGCCCGCCGCGGTGCCGCCGTCGTGGTCAACGACCTCGGCGGCAGCGTCGACGGCGAGGGCGGCGACCACACGGCCGCGCAGAAGGTCGTGGACGAGATTCAGGCTGCGGGCGGCGACGCCGCGCCGAACTTTGACTCGGTCATGACGCCCGAGGGCGGCGCCAGCATCGTGAAGACGGCCGTCGACAGCTTCGGCAAGGTCGACATCGTCATCAACAACGCCGGCTTCCTGCGCGACAAGAGCTTCCTCAAGCTCACGTGGGAGGACCTGGACGCGATCATCGACGTCCACCTCAAGGCGGCGTTCTACGTCAGCCAGCCGGCCTTCGCGATCATGAAGGAGAACGGCTACGGCCGCTTCGTGCACACGGCCTCGAACGCCACCTTCGGCAACTTCGGCCAGAGCAACTACTCCGCCGCGAAGATGGGGCTGGTCGGCCTGTCCAACACCCTCGCCGTCGAGGGCGCCCGGGCCGGCATCCTGTCCAACGTGATCATGCCGGTCGCCAAGACCCGCATGACCGAAGAGCTGCTCGGCGAGTTCGCCAACTACCTCGCTCCTGAGCTGGTCACGCCGATGGTGACCTACCTGGCCAGCGAGGCGTGCACCACGACGCACGGCCAGTTCTCCGCTGCCGGTGGCCGCTACGCCGCCGTCAACTGGACGCTCGGCCAGGGTTGGTTCGCCGGCCAGGGCGTCACGCCGTCCGCCGAGGACATCGCGTCGCACCTCGGCGAGATCAACGACCCCGAGGGCTTCATCATCCCGGGCTCGACCACCGACGAGATCGTCGCGCTGGCCGGGAAGTTCAACCCGCCGGCCTAGCCCGCCCGCCAGCCTCTGCAGATCATCCGCAGCATCAGTGCGCATGCGCCCTCTTCAGAGGGCGCCTTACGCATGGATGCTGCGGATGATCTGCGTACGGGGGGGCTACGGGAGCAGGACGCCGGGGTTGAGCAGGCCGGCCGGGTCCAGGGCGGTCTTGATGGCCCGCATCGCCGCGATCTCGACCGGTGACCGGGACAGGCCCAGCCAGGCTGTCTTGGCGCGGCCGACGCCGTGCTCGGAGCTGATCGAGCCGTCGAGCTCGGCGACCAGCCGCAGGACCGCGTCGCTCACCTGCTCGCCGAGCTCGCCGGCGCCGAGGACGTTGACGTGCAGGTTGCCCTCGTTGACGTGGCCGAACACGATCGGCCGCGCATCCGGAGCGATGGCCGCGATCGTGGGGGCGAGGCGGGCCGCCAGCTCGGGCAGCCGACCCGTCGGCACCGACACGTCGAGCTTCACCGGCACTCCCTCGGCGTTGATGGCCTCGGTGTGCTGCTCGCGGTAGGCCCAGAGCGCGCG
>JBKJQM010000262.1:0-3727 GCA_046594005.1 Mycobacteriales bacterium | reverse complement strand
TGCCGCTGGCTGGCCCGGCAGGGCGTACGGGTGGCGCCGTTCAAGGCGCAGAACATGTCGCTCAACAGCACCGTCACCCGCGACGGCGCCGAGATCGGCAGGGCCCAGGCGATGCAGGCGGCCGCGGCGTGGGTCGAGCCGGAAGCCGCGATGAACCCGGTGCTGCTCAAGCCGGGCAGCGACCAGACCTCCCAGGTCGTCGTGCTCGGCAAGCCGTGGGCGGACGTCTCGGCGATGACCTACCGGAAGCACAAGGCCGAGCTGCTGGACATCTCGCTGCAGTGCCTGGCCGACCTGCGCTCGCGCTACGACGTCGTCGTCTGCGAGGGCGCGGGCTCGCCGGCCGAGATCAACCTGCGCGCCACCGACATCGCCAACATGGGCCTGGCGCGCGCCGCCCAGCTGCCCGTCCTGGTCGTGGGCGACATCAACCCGGGCGGCGTGTTCGCCGCGCTGTTCGGCACTCTCGCGCTGCTGTCACCAGAGGACCAGGCGCTGGTGTGCGGGTTCGTGGTCAACAAGTTCCGCGGCGACGTGCGGCTGCTGGAGCCGGGCCTGGAGATGCTGCAGCGGCTGACCGGTCGCCCGACGTACGGCGTGCTGCCGTGGACCGAGGGCCTCGAGCTCGACGTCGAGGACTCGCTCGGCCTCTCGGTCGCCGTCGCGCCGGTCCCGCCACTGGGCGGCGACGTGCTGCGGGTATCGGTCCTGCGGCTGCCCCGGCTGTCGAACTGGACCGACATCGACGCCCTGCGCAGCGAGCCCGGCGTGCTGGTGCGCTTCGCAACCACGGCGGAGGAGCTCGCCGACGCCGACCTCGTCGTCGTGCCCGGCACGCGCGCGACGGTGGCCGACCTCGCCTGGCTGCGGAGCCGTGGGCTGGACGCGGTGCTGCAGCGGCGCGCCGCCGAGGCCAAGCCGGTGCTCGGCATCTGCGGCGGCTACCAGCTGCTCGGTCGCACGATCGAGGACGACGTCGAGTCGCGCGCGGGTGCGGTGGACGGCCTCGGCCTGCTGCCGGTGCGCACGGTCTTCGGTGTCGACAAGGTGCTCGGGCGGCCGACCGGTGCGTACGGCGAGCACCCGGTCACGACGGCGTACGAGATCCACCACGGGCGCATCACCGTCGACGGCGGGCAGGCGCTGTTCGCGCCGGGGGAGGGCTGCCGCGAGGGGTCCGTCCTCGGCACCGTCTGGCACGGCGCGCTGGAGAGCGACGGAGTACGCCGCGCGCTGCTGGCCGAGGTTGCCGCCGCGACCGGCCGTGACTGGCGGCCCGGGACGGTGGCGTTCGAGGACGTGCGGCAGTCCCGGCTCGACGCCCTGGGCGACCTCGTCGCGGACCACCTCGACACGGCCGCGGTGCGCACCCTGCTCGACGGCGGCGCGCCCGCAGGGCTGCCCTTCGTACCGCCCGGCGCTCCCTAGGAACTCGAACGGCCCGCCGCCCACGAAGGACGACGGGCCGGAGCCACGAGCAGGGGTCAGCCGGCGTGGGCCGCAGGCGACGCGAGGGCGGCGGCGGCGTCCTCCTTGCTGACGCGCACCAGCGTGGCGGCGATGACGCCGGCGGTGGCGAGGAACGCAGCGCCGACGAGGAAGCCGGCGCTCCAGCCCTCGACGAGCGCGTCGACGAAGGCCGGGGTGCCGGGCCGGCCGGGCCCGATCGCCTCGGTGCGTGCGGTGCTGACCGCGGCCAGGATCGCCAGGCCAAGGGCGCCGCCGACCTGCTGGCCCGCGTTGAGCAGGGCGCTGGCGACACCGGCGTCCTCCTGCGGCACACCAGCCACCGCGGCGCTGGTGAGCGCCACGAAGGTGAAGCCCATGCCCAGGGCGACCAGCGCCAGCGACGGCAGGATGACGGTGAGGTAGCTCGAGCTCGGCTCCAGGCGCAGGCCGAGGGACACCAGGCCGCTGGCAGCAAGGGACGGACCGAAGATCAGCAGCGGACGCGGGCCGATCCGGCCGAGCAGCTGCGAGCCGATGCCCGCCGCCACCCCGATGCACAGGGTCATGGGCAGGAACGCCACGCCGGACTTGATCGGCGAGTAGCCGTTGACCTGCTGCATCCAGAGGATCAGGAAGAAGAAGATCGCGAAGATGCCCGCGCCGATGAACAGCGCGCCGAGGTCGGCGCCCAGCAGGGTCCGGCTCTTGAAGAGCGCGAAGTCGATGAGCGGCTCACGGCTGCGGCGCTGCACGACGACGAAGGAGACCAGCAGGACGGCGGCCAGCACCAGGGTGCCGACGGTGCGGCCGGAGGACCAGCCGTACTCGTTGCCCTTGACCAGTGCGTAGACCAGGGACACCAGGCCGCTCGTGACGAGCAGCGCGCCGGGGATGTCGAACCCGCGGGCCCGCTCGTCACGGCTCTCCGGCACGTACTTCAGCGCGCCCGCGACGGCGACGGCGGCGATGGGCAGGTTCACGAACAGCACCCAGCGCCAGCTGGCGTACTCGGTGAGGACGCCGCCGAGGATGAGGCCGAGCGCGGCGCCGCCGGCGGTGATCGCCGCCCAGATGCCGAGCGCCTTATTGCGCTCCTTGCCCTCTTCGAACACCACGGTGATCAGCGACAGCGCGGCCGGGGACATCAGCGCGCCGCCCAGGCCCTGCACGAGGCGGGCCGCGATGAGCAGCGGGAGGTTGCCCGCGAGACCGCCGAGCAGGGAGGCCACCGCGAACAGCACCGCGCCGAGCAGGAACACCTTGCGCCGGCCGAGGCGGTCGGCGAGCTTGCCGCCCAGGAGCAGGAACCCGCCGAAGGTCAGCGTGTAGCCGGTGACGACCCAGGACAGGTCGGCCTGGCTGCGGATGTCGAGCGCGCGGGCGATGTCCGGCAGCGCGACGTTCACGATCGTCGCGTCGAGCACGACCATCAGCTGGCTGATGGCGAGCACGAGCAGGGCCATCCCCTTGTGGACGTCGCGGCCGTCGGCGTGGGTCAGGACCTGCCGGGGCGCAGGGGCGGTCGTGGTCATGGTGCTCCTTCTACAGGTGTTGACTCAACGACGGTAGACCGTTGCGTTGTGAACGGTCAACCGCTGTAGAGTGAGATGCGTGACCACGCCGGGACCCGAGCACCTGCCGCGCGAGGAGCGACGCCGCCGGACCGAGACGCAGATCCTCGAGTCCGCGCGGGAGCTGTTCGCCGGGGTCGGCTTCGAGCGGGCCACCATCCGCGGCGTCGCCTCCCGGGCCGGCATCGACCCCGCGCTGGTGATGCAGTACTTCGGCTCCAAGGAGCTGCTGTTCGCGGCGGCGGCCCGGTGGTCTCACGAGCACGAGACGATCATGACGGCCACTCGCGAGGAGCTTCCCGCCGCAGCGCTCGCCGACATGATGGCCAAGTTCGAGACCGCCGGCGACCGTGAGGCCGCCGTCGCGCTGATGCGCAGCTGCCTCACCCACCCCGAGGCCGTGCGCATCATGCGTGACGAGGTGATGTGCGAGCGGGCCGCGGCCATCGCCGACACCCTCGGCGGCGGGCCGGACGCGGACGTGCGCGCCGGCCTGATCGGCGCCTGCATGATCGGCCTGGCGATGGCGCGCTACGTCCTGGAGATCCCCGGGGTCGCCGACGCCTCTCGCGAGGACGTCGAGCGGCTCATGGAGCCGGTCCTGCGCGCGCTGGTCGACCCGCCGGCCTGAGCCAGGCCACGCTCGACGAGGCTGTCGACGACGTGCTCGGCATCCGCGCCGACGCCCGAGAAGCGGGCCGATCCCC
>JBKJQM010000218.1:0-5426 GCA_046594005.1 Mycobacteriales bacterium | reverse complement strand
AGCCCTTGCCGCGCCCGGACAGGACGATGGCGTGGACAGCGGGGTCGAGGTCGGCGCGCTCGACGGCATGGGCGAGGTCGCGCGGGGTGTCGGCGGTGATCGTGTTGCCCCGCTCGGGCCTGTTGAAGGTGAGGCGGGCGACCCGGCCGTCGACCTCGTAGTCGAGCGTGGGGTAGGTCGCCCGGCGGACCGGCTCGGGCCGCCCGGCGAACTGCGGCGCAGCGGTGAGGTCGTCGCGCCAGCGCGCTGCCTGCTCGTCGGGGGCCGGCTCGTCGCGCTGGCTCATGCGCTGGTCTGGCTGGTGGCGTCGTCCATGGGCAGCAGCATCGCCTCTGTGGCGTCGTCGCGGGTCCAGCGGGTGGCGGGCTCGCCCTGGACGGTGCGCTCGCGCCGGAACATCAGAAGCCGCCCCAGCGGGACGGCGTCTGATCGGGCGCAGTGCCAGCGTTGTAGCGGGGGCACCTCGGGACCTGCGTCCACAGCCTCAGCGCTCCGCCCGTCTGAGCCCTTCCTGACTCGTGCATGGGCATGCCCACTGGCGGCCCGCTCAGCTCAGTGGCCGTCGACGGGCCGTGACCGTCCCGGCGGCGCCGACTCTGCGGCTGCCTACAGCCGCGTCACGTCGAGCCGCGCCTCGCACCGGCGGATCCGACCGTGTGCGCCGTCCTTGACCCAGGAAGTCACCGGGCGTAGAACTCATCGCATGACGAGTTACGCGATCGACGCGCGAGGCCTGCGGGTGCGCCGCGGCGGCCGGGACGTGCTGCACGGCTTGGACTTCACGGTGGGGCGGGGCAGCGTGACCGGGCTGCTCGGGCCGAGCGGTGGCGGCAAGACCACCGTGATGCGGGCCGTCGTCGGGGTGCAGGCAGGCGTCCGCGGGAGGCTCGACGTGCTCGGCGAGCCAGCGGGTTCGCCGTCGCTGCGGGCCCGCGTCGGCTACGTCACGCAGAGCCCGGCGGTGTACGCGGACCTCAGCGTCCGCGCCAACCTCGACTACTTCGCGGCGATCCTCGGCGCCGACGGCGCGCGGGTAGACAGCGTCCTTCACGACGTGGCCCTTGACGACGCGGCCGCCCAGCCGGTCGGCACGCTGTCCGGCGGCCAACGCGCCCGTGTCTCGCTGGGCGCCGCGCTTCTCGGCCGGCCGGACCTGCTGGTGCTCGACGAGCCGACCGTCGGCCTCGACCCGGTGCTGCGCCGCGACCTGTGGGCGATGTTCGGCGACCTCGCCGCCGGCGGCACGACGCTCCTGGTCAGCAGCCACGTCATGGACGAGGCCGTCCGCTGCGACCACCTGCTGCTGCTGCGCGACGGCCGGCTGGTCGCCGACGACACCCTGCCCGGGCTCCTGGAGCGGACCGGGACCGCTGATGTCGAAGCGGCCTTCCTCGCCCTCGCCGAAGGAGTCCCGGCATGACCGCCCGCGTCACGCTCGCCACCGCCCGACGGGTCCTCCTGCAGCTACGCGGCGACCGCCGCACGATCGCGCTGCTCCTGGTCGTCCCGGTGGTCCTGCTCACCTTGCTGCGCTACGTCTTCGCCGATCAGCCAGTCGCGTTCGACCGGATCGGCGGGCCCCTGCTCGCGCTGTTCCCGTTCACCACGATGTTCCTCGTGACGTCGGTGGCGATGCTGCGCGAACGGACCTCCGGCACCCTCGAACGGCTGCTGTCGATGCCGGTCGGCAAGGGCGACCTGCTCACCGGGTACGCCCTCGCCTTCGGTCTCGTCGCCGTCGTCCAGACCAGCCTGGCGTCAGCGCTCGCGCTCGGCCCGCTCGGCCTCGACGTCGCCGGTTCGACCTCGCTCGTCGTCCTGTTCGCCGTGCTCGACGCCCTGCTCGGCACCGCGCTCGGCCTGCTCCTGTCGGCCTTCGCACGCACGGAGTTCCAGGCCGTGCAGTTCCTTCCCGCGGTCGTGCTGCCCCAGGTGCTGCTCTGCGGTCTGTTCGCGCCTCGGTCGGCGATGGCGGCGCCGCTGCGGTGGCTCGCGGACGTGTTCCCGCTGACGTACGCCGTCGACGGGATGCAGCGCGTGGCAGCCTCGTCCGACGTGACCTCCCGGCTGCTCCTCGACCTCGGCGTCGTCGCGTGCTGCGTCGTGCTGTTCGTCGGCCTCGGCGCCGCGACCCTGCCACGCCGCAGCGGGTGACCGTCCGCAGCGGCCGACGGCCCGGCGAGAGCGGCACCCGTGACGCGATCCTCGCGGCCGCCCGCGAGAGCTTCGGCGCCGCGGGCTACGGCGGCACCACCATCCGCGGCGTCGCCCGCACCGCCGGGGTCGACCCGGCGCTGGTGCACCACTTCTTCGGCACCAAGGAGGGGCTGTTCGGCGCGGCGATGGAGCTGCCGTTCGATCCCGCCGTCTTCGTCTCCGACCTGCTCGCCGACGGCGTGGAGGGGCTCGGCGAGCGAGTCGTCCGCACGTTCCTCGCCGTCTGGGACGGCACGCCGGGCCAAGGCCCCATGCTCGCCCTGCTCCGCAGCGCAGTCACCGACGAGCAGGCCGCCGACTCGCTGCGAACGTTCCTCACCCGCGTGCTGCTCACCCCTCTCGCACAGGCCGCCGGCGACGACCGCCCGCAGCTGCGGGCCAACCTCGTCGCGTCGCAGATGGTGGGTCTGGCCGTGGCCCGCTACGTCGTACGGCTGGAGCCGCTGGCGTCCGCGGGACCCGACGAGCTGGCCCCGGCGTTGGGATCCACCGTGGACCGGTACCTCACCGGGACCCTCGGCTGACTCGGTTGGCAAGACCCAGCGGATCGTCCCGCTCCCGGGCTGCTCACAGCCCCGGCCCGAGGGACCGGGACTGCTGTTCTCCCCCGCGTACCCGGGACCGCGACCCAGCCTCGGTGGCCCACCTGCGGCGGGTCTCCGTATCGGGCCTGACCCGACCTGATCCGGCCTGATCCGGCCTGGTCCGGCCTGGTCATGCCGCGTATCGCCATGGCGGGGTTCGCGGTCCCGCGGACTGCGCCGCCTTCAGGCGCGACATCACGGCTGCCACGAGCTGTAGCGCCGGACGCACTCGACAGGCTTGCCGGCCGGTTGCACACTCCGCGGCATGTCGCACCAGGCCGAGGTGCTGCGCGAGGTTCGGGTTCCGCTCATCGAGCTGCTCAGCACGCTCGACGAGGTCGGGTGGGCCACTCCGTCGTTGTGCGCAGGCTGGACCGTGCAGGCGGTGGCGGCACACCTGGCGTGGGCGCCGGTCGACCCGCCTCTGGCGACAGCCGCTGGGTTCCTGCGCGCGCGCCTGAACGTGAACCGGCTGAACGACGAGAACGCGTGTCGTTGGGCGCGACGCGGCCCGACGATGATCCTCGACCAGCTGAAGGCCAACGCAGCGAGCGGTGCAAAACCCTACGGCGTGCCGTGGCCGGCCCCCGTCGTCGACGCCGTGGTCCACGAGCTCGACGTCCGGTGCCCGCTCGAGCGGCCTCGCCCCGTGAGCGAGTCGGTCTTCCGCCTGGCTGCGGAGTTCCTCCTGGCCGCGCGCTGGCCGCTGCCCCTGCTCGTCGGTGGCGACCCCCGGCGACGGGTCGGCGGCGTGCGCTTGGTCGCGACGGGCACGACCTGGACGTCTGGGACGGGCCCTGAGGTTCATGCCTCACCGGAGACCCTTCTGCTGCTCCTTGCTGGACGGGCGGTCCCCGATGGCGAACTCGCCGGTCCTGGCGCGGCCCTGGTCAGCCCACGCCGTCGGTGAGTGCAGCGTGCCGGTGCCTTCGGGCGGCAACGCGGCTGCTACCGCGGCGCGGCCGGTGTCGTGCCCACCCGCCCGAGCACACAGCCGGCCCGTCAGCGCTCGACGCGGGGTGGGTGTGTTCACCTCCAAGGTGCGCTCAGGTCGGGAGGAGCCGTCGTCCTGTCGGCCACCGGTCTCTCACTCACTGAGCGCGTCGAGGGCCTCCACGCACGCGTCGACGGTCGGGAGGCGCTCGACGTCGAGTGCCAGCTCGTGCGCGCGCTCGCCGAACGCCGGCTGACCAAGGACCGTGCCGACGGCGTCTGCCAGCTCATCCGTCGCGGCAGGCCCTCGTGGCACGAGGTCGCCCGCGCGAGGCTCGATCGTCGGGTCCTCGAGGAGGAGGGCAACGCCCACGCGGACGTCGGCGACCCTCTCGGCGTTCACGAACTGGTCGAAGGAGAACAGCGGCAGCACGACCTGGGGCACGCCCGCTTCGAGCGCCGCCTGCGTGGTCCCGAAGCCACCGTGGCCGACCACGACAGCGGCATGCGCGAGGACGTCACGCTGCGGCCACCACCGCTCCAGGTGGACGTTCGGTGGCACGTGTCCTAGGCCGGCTGGGTCGCCCGCCTGCCCGAGCGTCAGCAGGACGCGAGCCGGCACCTCGGCGAGCTGATCCAGCACACGGGCGTAGAACCCGGGGAAGAGCCCGATGCCGGCGGCGACGCTGCCGAAGGTCACGTAGACGAGCGGCCGGTCGTCGTCGCTCGACCACCAGCCCGGCAGCGGTTGCTCCCCCTGTCGATCGTGACGGGGTTCGCGCGCAGCCGTGACCGCGCCGGTCGATGCTGCTGCTGGCCGGTCGAAGGACGGCGGCACCGTGGTCCACCGAGGAGCGGACGTGAGTGGCGCGCTCGGACAGTCGACATCCTCCAGGGTGGGGATGAGCAGCGGCAGGAAGCGGTCGTCGAGAGCGCTCAGGCCGATGTTCGTCTGCACGTGCGGAATGCCGCGCTCGGTCGCCGCGACGTAGGAGGCCAGCTCTGCCGGCTCGCGCAGGACGACATCCGGCCGCCACTGCTCAACCGCAGCACGCATGCCGGGTAGGGCAGCATCCCGGTTCAGCCTGCCGAAGACCTCCGCGATGACAAGATCATCTGCTTCCCGCCTCGACAGGGTCGGGATCCGGCCGAACACCGCGCCCAGGACCGGCGGATCGGCATCGGCCACTGGCTGGTAGAAGAACCCCGCCTCCTCGACCGTGCTGGCGAACGAAGCCGGTGCAGCGACACGGACCTCATGTCCTGCACGAGCACAGGCGCGCGCGAAGGGCAGCAACCCGGCGAAGTGGCCAGCTCCGGCTGTCGTCGCCGCAAGAACACGCACGCCGCCCCCTCCGACGAGGGGACCGTAGCCCTGCCGCGAGACCGCGTCGAGGCACCGCTCCCGCTCACCCCCCGGAGCCGGTTCGGACTCGCAACCCCTCATGCCCCGCGGCGTGCGGACCTGCGGGCAGGTGCTCCGGAAGCCCCCTACGACCCTTGCGAGGTCGCACCAGCTGCGCCCACCCGCCAGCGTGCGATCACCCGACCGCGAGGCCAACAGCTCGGGACCTGCGACCCAGCCACCTGGTTGAGCACGACAGAGTCCCCGGCACCTTGACAGGGCCGGGGACTCTGGTCCATCGCTGTAGCGGGGGCAGGATTTGAACCTGCGACCTCTGGGTTATGAGC
>JBKJQM010000243.1:0-3005 GCA_046594005.1 Mycobacteriales bacterium | reverse complement strand
GCCCTCAGTCGTGCTGGCCACCGGCGGGATCGGCAAGTCCTACAAGGTGACGTCGAACTCCTGGGAGTACACCGGCGACGGGCACTCGCTGGCCCTGCAGGCCGGCGCGACGCTGGTGAACATGGAGTTCGTGCAGTTCCACCCGACGGGGATGGTCTGGCCGCCGTCGGTGCGCGGCATCCTCGTCACCGAGTCGGTGCGCGGTGACGGCGGCGTCCTGAAGAACTCCAACGGCAACCGCTTCATGTTCGACTACATCCCGGACTACTTCCGCAAGGAGACCGCGGAGACCGAAGAGGAGGCGGACCGCTGGTACGACGACAAGAAGAACAACCGGCGGCCACCGGAGCTGCTGCCCCGCGACGAGGTCGCTCGGGCGATCAACAGCGAGGTGAAGGCCGGGCGCGGTTCGCCGCACGGCGGCGTCTTCCTGGACATCGCCTCCCGGCACGACGCCGAGTACATCAAGAAGCGGCTGCCGTCGATGTACCACCAGTTCAAGGAGCTGGCCGAGGTCGACATCACCGCCGAGGCGATGGAGGTCGGCCCGACCTGCCACTACGTGATGGGCGGCGTGGAGGTCGACCCCGAGACGGCGGCGGCCGTCGTCCCCGGGCTGTACGCAGCCGGCGAGGTGGCCGGCGGCATGCACGGCAGCAACCGGCTCGGTGGCAACTCCCTGTCGGACCTGCTGGTGTTCGGCCGCCGGGCCGGCGCGGCGGCTGCTGCCCGCGCCGCCAGCACGAAGGCCGCGCCGCTGTCGGAGGACGGCATCACCGAGGCGGCGCGAGCAGCGCTGGCGCCGTTCGAGCGCGACGGAGGCGAGAACCCGTACACGATCCACCAGGAGCTGCAGCAGGCGATGAACGACCTGGTCGGCATCATCCGCACCGCCGACGAGATCACGCAGGCGCTGGCCCGCATCGAGGAGCTGAAGGTCCGCGCCACCGCGCTGACCGTCGAGGGGCACCGGCAGTACAACCCCGGCTGGCACCTGGCGCTGGACCTGCCGCACATGCTGCGGGTGTCCGAGTGCATCGCGAGAGCGGCGCTGCAGCGGGAGGAGAGCCGCGGTGGGCACACCCGCGACGACTTCCCCGGCCCGCGCGACGAGTGGGCCGTCCTGAACCTCATCTGCACCGCCGACGGATCGGACGTCGCCGTCAGCCGCAAGCCCCTGCCGGTGATGCCCGCCGAGCTGGCCCAGATCTTCGAGGAGAGCGCACCGTGAGCTACGAGGCCTCGATGCGGGTGTGGCGTGGCGACGCGACCGGCGGTGAGCTGCGCGACTTCACGGTCACGGTCAACGAGGGCGAGGTGGTCCTCGACATCATCCACCGGCTGCAGGCGACGCAGACGCCCGACCTGGCCGTGCGCTGGAACTGCAAGGCCGGCAAGTGCGGCTCGTGCAGCGCCGAGATCAACGGGCGGCCGCGCCTGATGTGCCTGACGCGGATGGGCACGTTCGCGCAGGACGAGGTCGTCACGATCACGCCGATGCGCACCTTCCCGGTGATCCGGGACCTCGTGACCGACGTGTCGTTCAACTACGAGAAGGCCCGCGAGATCGCCCCGTTCTCGCCGCAGGCGCGCGACGCGGACGGCCACCACCGCATGCAGCAGGTCGACGTGGAGCGCTCCCAGGAGTTCCGCAAGTGCATCGAGTGCTTCCTGTGCCAGGACGTCTGCCACGTGGTCCGCGACCACGACGAGAACAAGAAGGCCTTCGCCGGGCCGCGCTTCCTCATCCGGGCAGCCGAGCTCGACATGCACCCGCTCGACACCCGCACCGACCGCGCCGAGCTGGCTCGCGAGGAGCAGGGCCTCGGCATGTGCAACATCACCAAGTGCTGCTCGGAGGTGTGCCCGGAGGGCATCAAGATCACCGACAACGGCATCATCCCGATGAAGGAGCGCGTCGTCGACCGCCGCTACGTCCCGACGACGTGGCTGGGTCGCACCATCGGCCGCCGGAAGGACTGAGCGCCGGGGGCCTCAGCCCTCGAGGCGGAAGCCCACCTTCAAGGTGACCTGGAAGGCGACGATCTCGCCGTTCTCCACCCGGCCGCGGATGTCGGTGGCGTCGAACCACTCCACGTCGCGGACCGTGCGCGAGACACGGGCGATGCCGCTGCGGATGGCCTGGTCGAGAGACTCGGACGACGAGCCGACGACCTCGGTGATCCGGTAGACGTGGTCGCTCATGGGAACCTCCTGCGTTGGTGGGTGGCTGCGCAGGATGTCACCCCGACGGCGTGCCGCGCCGCACCGGGTCGTTCCGCTCGCACTCCTCGCGCACAGCCGCTCGGCCGTGGTGCGCGATCGTGTCGTGGGTGGCGCCCTCGGGGTCGTAGTGCACCGTGGCGGCCGTCAGCTTCGGCACCTCGTGGATGAGCCGGTGCTGCGCCTCCTCCGCGATCACGTGCGCGTCCTGCAGGGACAGGTCGGCGGCGACCACGATGTCGGCCTCGGCCCGCAGCGTGTGGCCGATCCAGCGCACCTTCACCTCGCCCAGGCCCGTGACGCCCGGGGTCCCGCGCAGCACGCGCTCGACGTCGTCGACCAGGCTCTCGTCCACTGCGTCCATGAGGCGCCGGTAGACGGTCGTCGCCGCGTCTCGGAGCACGAACAGGATGGCCACGGTGATGAGCAGGCCGACGATCGGGTCGGCGCGCTGGAAGCCCAGCGCGACCCCGATCGCCCCGGCGACGACGGCCAGCGAGGTGAAGCCGTCGGTGCGCGCGTGCAGGCCGTCAGCGACCAGCGCTGCCGAGCCGATCTCCCTGCCGACGCGGATGCGGTACTGCGCCACCGCCTCGTTGCCGAGGAAGCCGACGACGCCGGCCGCCGCGACGGCGCCGATGTGCGTCACCTCCGACGGGTCGATGAGGCGGCGGACCGACTCGTACGCCGCGGCGACGGCCGAGAGCAGGATGAACAGCACGATGACGATGCCGGCGAGGTCCTCGGCCCGGCCGTACCCGTAGGTGTAGCGACGCGTCGGT
>JBKJQM010000233.1:0-4332 GCA_046594005.1 Mycobacteriales bacterium | reverse complement strand
GTCTGCCCCTTCGACGCCAGCGCCGTCGCGCCGTTCGACTTCGTGGGCAGCTACGTCACGAGCGACATGGCTCTCGGCACCGGGGTCCTGCCCGGGCTCCCGAACGTCCCGCTGCCGGGCGACGCGCTGTTCGGCCCGCCCACCTTCCGTGCCTTCGGGTCGAACCCCACCATCCCGCGCCTCGGAGTGCAGAGCCCCGACGACCGCCAGCTCGTCTGCGGCGGCGCCCCGGGCGTCACCGGCATGAAGGACCTGGCGGCCTGCAACGTGTTCAGCTACACCGACGCGAGTCCGCTGGCGTACGACATCGAGGCGACGACCGGTCTGCCGACCTTCTCCACCGTCGGCAACAACGCGGTCACCACCAACGCGCAGCTGTCCACGTCGCTCACCCCCGGACCGCCGGCGGTGCCGTTCTCCAGCCCGACCCGCGACTACGCACCTGCGTTCACCGACGCGTGGCACACCAGCAAGTGCGACCCGCTCGAGACCGTCGGGCGAGCCGACGTCGACGCCTCGATCGTCAACCTGTTCACCGGTCACAACCTCATCCACGACTTCGCCTACCGGCTGGGTCTGGTCGAGCAGACCGGCGCCCTGCAGACGAACAACTTCGGCAAGGGCGGCGCCGAGGGCGACCCGGAGCTGGGCAACACCCAGAACGCCGCCGCGACCAACCCGACCTTCGTCGCCACGAACGAGGTCACGGTGCCCGCATCAGGCATCGGGCTCACGGGCCGCAACAACGCCAACCAGATCCGCCTGCAGGACGGCGTCCCGGGTATCACCAACCAGTACCTGTTCGAGCCGGTCGTCGGCTTCTTCGGGCCGTGTGCCGACGGCGACCTCGACGCCTCGATCTTCCTGCACGAGTACACCCACGCGATCAGCAACAGCCTCGTCGGCGGCCCGGACACGGGCCTGTCCGGTGAGCAGGCCGGCGCCATGGGGGAGAGCTGGAGCGACCTGGTCGCCGTCGAGTACCTGCAGGCCTTCGGACTCGCGGGCAAGCGCGGCGAGGACCCGTACTCCGTCGGTGCCTACGCGACCGGCAACAAGTTCGAGGGCATCCGCGACTTCAACCTGCGTCCGTCCAAGAACCCGCTGAACTACTCCTCGTACGGCTTCGACTCGACCGGGCCCGAGGTGCACGCCGACGGCGAGATCTGGAACGCCGTCCAGATGACGGTCCGCCAGGCGCTGATGGACAAGTACGACGCGCAGTTCCCGTCCACCAACGCCGTCCTCCAGCGGCAGTGCGCCCTCGGCCACACCGCCTCCGGCGCGGCGGCGTCCACGTTCGCCGGATGCCCGGGCAACCGCCGCTGGGTGACCTACCTGTTCGACGGCATGCTGCTGTTCAGCGCGAACGGCTCGCCGACCATGGTCGACATCAAGAACACGATGCTGGCCGCGGACATGCTGCGCACCAAGGGCGCGGACCAGGCCGTCATGGCGGACGCGTTCGCCTCCCGCGGCCTCGGCAAGAGCAGTGCTGCGAAGGACGTCGAGGACACCGACCCGACGGCTGCGTACGACTCGCCGACCGGCTCGCGGAACGCCGCGGTCACGTTCTCGCTCGTCGACGCCATCTCCGGCGCCCCGGTCAAGGGCAGCGTGTTCGTCGGGCGCTTCGAGGCCCGCGCGACGCCGATCGCCACCACGCTGGGCGGCAAGAACCCGGATGCCACGGCCCCCGTGGTCGCCGGCACGTACGAGTTCGTCGTCCAGGCCAAGGGCTACGGGCTGCAGCGCTTCCCGCAGGCCTTCACCCCCGGCACGCGGACCCAGGTGTTCCGCCTGCTGCCGAACGTCGCGTCGAAGACCAAGGGAGCCGTGGCGTCCGGCGCCGAGGGTGTGCGCCTGGCGAACGTCATCGACGACACCGAGGCCACTGATGGCGGGTTCGACGGCATGGAGGCCGGCACGCCGGTCGCCGGTCGCGCCGTCACGGTCGACCTCGCCGGTGGGCTGAACCGCATCACGAAGATCGCCGTCAGCGCGCTGCACCACCCGGCCGACCCGGCCGTGGAGGGTGACTTCCAGGGCCGCCTGCTCGGCGTGCGCGCCTTCGACCTGCAGGCCAGCAAGGACGGCGGGAAGAGCTATCGCACCGTCTACCGCAGCCCGTCGGACTTCTTCCCGGCCAAGGCTCCTCGCGGGACGGCGCCGAACCTGAACCTGCGCACCGTCACGCTGCCGTCGCCGGTGGTGGCCGACCACCTGCGCCTGGTCGTGCGCACCAACACCTGCACCGGCGCCCCCGGCTTCCAGGGCGCCGACAAGAACGCCGTCGCCGAGGCGCTCGCCACCACCGACTGCACCTCTGTTGCCGGAAACGCCACGCGCGTCACCATCACCGAGCTGCAGGCCTTCGGCACGCCGACGACGGCGGCGGCCGGGGCTGGAGCGCCCACGGGTCCCGTCGTCAGCGGCCCGTCGAACAGCGGCGGCCGCCTGCCGGCCACCGGCGGCCAGACCGGCGTTGCGGTGCTGGCCCTCGCGCTGCTCGCCGGCGCGGGGATCGTCGCCCGCCGCCGCGTGCTCTAGCCACACCGCTCGCACGTCCCGGATCGGGGCGGCGCACGGGGTCACCGGCCTCGCGCGCCGCCCCGGTCCTGTCGTGTCGCCCCGCGGCCGACCGGGCACAGTGGCCGCGTGACCGACGTCCTCGCTGCAGCCGGATGGGGCCTGCTCGCAGGCGCCGCTCTCCTTGTCGGGGCGGCGGTGGCGTGGTTCCTCCCCGTTCCGAAGAAGGTCGTCGCCCTGGTCATGGGCTTCGGCGCCGGCGTCCTGGTGTCCGCGCTCGCCTTCGAGCTGGTGGCCGAGGCCGCCGACGCCGCCGGACTGCCCGAGGTGGTGCTCGGCTTCGCGGCCGGCGCGCTCGTCTACACCGGGGCCAACATCGCCCTCGACAAGTACGGCGCTCGCCACCGCAAGCGCTCCGACGGTCGGCAGTCCGAGGCGAGCGGCAGCGCGCTGGCGGTGGGCGCCCTGCTGGACGGCATACCGGAGTCCGCGGTCATCGGGGTGAGCCTGCTCGGCGGGACCGGCGTGAGCATCGCGACCGTCATCGCCATCTTCCTGTCCAACCTGCCCGAGGGGCTGTCCAGCGCGGCCGGCATGCGGGCGGCCGGGCACGGCGCGCGGTACGTCTTCGGGCTGTGGGCGGGCATCGCCCTCGCCTCGGGCGCAGCGGCAGCAGCGGGCCTGCTGGCCGGCGACGCCCTCGGGGCGAGCGGGGTCGCCGTGGTGACCGCGTTCGCGGCCGGCGCGATCCTGGCGATGCTCTCCGACACGATGCTCCCCGAGGCGGTCGAGGGTGCCCCCGAGGCGACGGGGCTCATGGCCGCAGCCGGCTTCCTGGCGGCGTTCGCGCTGCACCGCGCTGCCGGGTGAGCAGCGCCCCGCGGGTCAGAACGGCAGGTCGGTCCACTGCGTCTGGTCGCGTGGCAGTCCGGTGAGCCACGGGCGCTCGTCTTCGACGGTGAACGGCTGGAGCTGAGCGAGGTCGGTCCGGGCGAGCTGGACCGGGTCGGGTAGGACGGCGGGTCCGTTGTCGTCGTCGATGCCGGGGGAGGGTTGCAGGTGTCGGGGGACTTCGACGACCTGGCCGGCGGGGGTGAACCAGAAGGTGGAGGTGGGTGTGCGTAGCGGGGTCCAGCCGTGGTGCTTGAGCTGGTGGGTGCGGGTGGGGGGGGCGACGAGGTTCCAGGCTGCGGTCGGGCCTTGCGTGTAGGGGGTGTCGTGGTCGAGCTCGCAGGCGCCGGCGCGTCGCAGCCCGCCGGTCGGTCCGTCGCAGAAGCGGTCGCGCAGCTCGACCAGGTCGCGCAGTCCAGCGCTCGGGTCGTGCTGGTCCTCGGCCTGTCCGGCGGCGCCGGTCAGGGTGATGTCGTCGAGGACCAGGTCGACCAGGGCGTGTCTGAGCCCTTCGTAGGTCGGTGGTGGTCGTACGTCGGCATCCGCGATGTCGACGATCTGGCCGGTGCTGCCGTCGAGGCAGACGCGGCGGAGCTCGGCGTCGACGAGCAGCAGTCGGGAGGTCGGGGCGCTGAGCCAGCCATAGCCGTCGAGCCAGCCGGGTTCGTTGCTCAGTCCGAGGGCGGTTTCGACGGGGACGGTGATGTTGGCCTGGACGGGTCGGCTGCGTCGGCAGTCGGTGCTGGCAGGTTCGACGAACGAGGGCCGCAGACCGGCGGCGGCGGTATCGGGAGCGGCTGCAGGGTCGGTGGCGAGCGCTTCATCGGTGGCGAGCGCGGGGGTCGGGTCCATTGGTGCGTGCACGGCGCACGGGAAGGTGCTGCTGGCCAGGTCGAAGCGCAGCTGCGCGAG
>JBKJQM010000190.1:0-11144 GCA_046594005.1 Mycobacteriales bacterium | reverse complement strand
GTGCCCTTGCCGGAGGCGATGCCGACCTTCCCGGTCGGCGAGCTCGGCGCCGTGGCCTCTGCACCAGGAGCTGTCTGCGACGTGCGTGCGGTCGATGCGCCGCCCCCGCCTTGCTTCGCAGCGGCAGCCTTCGACTCGGCAGCCTTCGACTCCGCAGCCTTCGACTCCGCAGCCTTCGAGCCGGCCGCCTTCGCCGTCCCGGCCTTCGTGGCAGCAGCCTTCCCGGGCGTCGGCGTCGATCGAGCCGGACTGGCCTTGGCCGGCGAAGCAGCCTGGGCAGGGACGCTGCCGGTGGCGGCCTTGGCGGCAGGGGCCTTGGTGGCCTCGGCCTTGGCGGCAGGGGCTTTGGACGGCGCCTTTGCGGGCGGGGCCGGCGTGGCCTTGCCGGCGCCGGCCGCGGCCGGCTTCTTGCCCGGGGTCGGCCGAGGCGCGCCACTGGACGCCGCACCCGACCCGGCGCCTGTTCCTGCCCCGACGTCCTGGGTGGCCGCCCGCGACGCCAGCGCCGCACTGCGGGCCGTTGCGGCGTCCGTCGGCGCCAGCCGGGCGACGGGCTCGGGCAGCTCGACGTTCGGCGGCACCGGCTCCCCGACGGCGCTGCGGTAGCGCTCGGCGTCCCGCGCATCCCGTCGCCGGGCGACCGCGTCGGTCACGCGACCGGCCAGCGCCGCGCGGTCGCGGGCGGACAGACCGGCGGCGAAGCTGTCGAGCACCTCGTGCAGCACCCGGTCGCGCTCCGACTCGAGCAGCCGGTCGCGCTCCTCGAGGTAGGCGACGAGGACCTTGCCGGCCCGGGAGAGCCGGTCGGTCCCGGAGTCCAGGCCGGTGCGGGCGTCGTCCACTGACTCGACGGCCCGCGCGAGCTCGTCGCGGACCTGGTCGAGCTGCGCGCTGACCTCGCGGCGCACGTCGAGCACGACGCCCTCGGCGACGGCCTTGGCGCCCTGCACGACCTCGAAGGTGCGCGTCGGCCACTCGGAGCGGAAGCCGGCGACGGTGTCCTCCAGCTCGCCGGTCGTCTCCGTCACCTGCGCGAGGCCGGCGACGACCAGATCGTTTGCTGCCGTTGACTTCTCTAGCGCCGCCTCGAGCACCTTGACCCGGTCGACGACGTCCGCGGAGCTCTCGTCGACGATCGTGTCGAGCTCGCCGATGCGCTCGTCGAGGGCGGCGAGCTGCTCGGCCGTACGCGTCATCAGCTCCTTGCGCAGGTCGCGACCGGCCTCGACGACGTCGTCGCGGATGAGCTCGAGCAGCCGCTCCAGCTCCTCTCGCTGGCGCTCCGCGAGATCGCTCAGCGCGGCGACGCGGTCGCCGGCCTCGCGGGTCGAGGTGGTGCTCGCGCCGACCTGGCCGCCCACCTCGGTGAGGCCGCGACTGAGGGTGCCTTCGAGCCCGCTGACCCGATCGCCGACCGAGGTCTCCAGCCCGCCGACCCGTTCGGTGAGGCTGTCGCGCAGCGCGGTCAGCCGCTCGGTCACGGCGATGTCCAGCCCGGACAAGGCGGTCTCGAGGTCGCGTACGCGCCCGTCGACGCTGGACTCGAGCGCACCCACGCGGTCGCCGACGGCGGCGCGCAGGTCGGTCAACCGCTCGGCCGCCGTGACGTCAGACGCGGCGACGGCGGTCTGCACGTCGCGCACCCGCTCGCCCACACCGCTCTCGAGAGCGGTCAGCTGCTCGCGGACGGCCGCAGCGAGCTCCTCGAGGCGGCCCGCGGTCGCGGTCGCCTGGTCGTCTGCCCGGGCGCCCAGGTCCGCGGCGAGCCGCTCGGTCGAGACCGTGACGCCGCTGCGCACCTCGTCGAGGGTGGTGCGGGTGGCGTCCACGATCGCGGTGAGCGCGGCGAGGCGCTCCCCCGAGTCACGGGTCGCCGCCGTGGTGCGGGAGACGTCGGCGGAGACGGCGACGAGGCGGTCGGCGACGCCGGCGTACTTCTCCTCCACCCGGTCGAGGATCTCCTCGCGCAGCGCCCGGCTGATCTCGGCGATCTCCGCGCGGGTCTCGGTCATCGCCGCGCGCAGGACCTCGGTGGTGTCGGTGCTGGACGTCAGCAGCCGGTCACGCAGGTCCTCGACGGTGGTCACCACGTCGCTGCGCAGCGCGCGCAGCGACTCGCTCGTGGCGGTCCCTGCGACGGCGACCTCGTCGAGACGTGGTGTCAGCGTGCCGATCTCGGTCGCGACGTCGCTGCGCAGCGCGGTCATGGCGGTCGTGACCTGCGCGCGTACCTGCTCGAGCTTGGCCTCGACGGAGGTCTGCAGGGCGCCGACGCGGGTCGTGGCCGCCTCGTCGTTCCCGGCGACCTCCGTGCGCAGGGCCACAACGGCAGAGCCGACGCGCTCGCCCAGCCCGGCCAGCTCGTTCCGTGCCTCGTCGCGGCCCTGGGCCAGCGCCGTGGACACCGAGGTCCCGAGGCCGGACAGCGAGCGGTCGAGCACCGAGCCGAACCCGTCGAGCGCGGTGCGCACGGTCGCGGCCAGCTCCTGCACCGTCTGCCGGTCCTCGGCCGACTGCTCCTCAGCGGCCTCGAGGGCACCCAGGACCTCACGGCGCAGCTCGTCGTTGCGGACCATGAGCACGCCGGAGAGCCGGTCGAACAGCACGGTCTCGAGCTCGGACATGCGCGTCTCGGTGACGTCGCGCAGGCGCCCGACGAGCTGTTCGGCGTTGTCGCGACCCTCGTCGGCGATCCGCTTGTCGAGCCCACGGACGGTCACGTCCAGCGTCTTCAGCAGCCCGGTGGTGGTGCTCGCTCCGTCGCGCGCCAGCGCTTCGATCCGCTCGGACAGCGCGTCGAGGACGTCCTCCAGGACCGCCATCCGCGCCTCGAGCATGCTGCGGGCGTCCTCGAGCGCGGCGCCGGCGCCCATGGCTGCCCGCTCCTCGCGCTCCACCGCGGCCGTCAGGGAGCGGTGCACCTCGGAGGCCATGCCGTCGATGCGGCCGTTGAGCAGCTCGGTGAGGGTCGCGGTCAGCTCGTCGAGCAGGGTGCCGGTGCGGGTCGGGACGTGCTCGAGCCCCTCGCGCAGCTCCCGGGACAGCGTGGGCAGGCCGTTGCGGACGTCGTCGACGCGGCCGCCGACGCCGTCGATCCGGGTGGACAGCTCGGCGACGCGGCGGACGAGCGTCCCGGTCTCGCTGCGGCTCGCGGCGACCGATCCGGTCAGCCGGCCACCGAGGCCGTCGAGGTCGCTGCGCACGGCCCCTGTCTCGGAGCGCAGGGCGCCGACTTCGGCTCGTACGGCGGCGATCTCGGCACGCAGGGCGCCGACGAGAGCGGCGAGGGCAGCGCCCTCGCCCTCCGGCTCCTCGACGGAGGCGGCAGCCAGCTGCTCGATCCGGCGCGTCAGCGCGTCGGGGTGTTCAGCGGTGCTCACGAAGTGCTCCCAGGCTCGAGGTGGGCGCAATGTATCGGCCCAACACCCGCTCGCGGGTCAGGCGAGCGGCAGGCCGACGCGCTCGGCACGGGCGGCGGCGTACCGCTCCTGCCCGACCGCTCGGTAGTCCGTCGTGCGCTGGCGCGGCATGCGCCCGGCGGCCGTCACCATCGACTCGAGGTCCTCGACGGACTTCCGGGAGCCGTACGCCGACCCGGCCATGCGGCTGATCGTCTCCTCCATGAGGGTGCCGCCGAGATCGTCGACCCCGCCGTGCAGGACCGCCTCGCACTGCTCGGGGCCGAGCTTCACCCACGAGCACTGCACGTGGTCGATGGCGCCGTGCAGCAGCAGCCGCGCGACCGCATGCACCGCGCGGTTGTCGCGGGCGGTCGGTCCAGGGCGCGCGACCCCGGCGAGGTACAGCGGCGCCGACGTGTGCACGAACGGCAGCGGCACGAACTCGGTGAAGCCGCCGCTCTCCCCCTGCAGCCGGGCGAGCAGCTGCAGGTGCGCGACCCAGTGGTGCGGCTGGTCGACGTGGCCGTACATCATCGTGCTGGTCGTCCCGATGCCCAGCCGGTGCGCGGTCTGCACGACCTCGACCCACTGCGCGGTCGGCAGCTTGCCCTTGGTGAGCACCCAGCGGACGTCGTCGTCGAGGATCTCGGCCGCGGTGCCGGGCAGGCTGTCGACCCCCGCCTCCTTCGCGGCGGCGAGGAACTCGGCGATGGACACCGACATGCGTGCGGCGCCGTTGACGACCTCCATCGGGCTGTACGCGTGCAGGTGGATCCCCGGAGCGCCCTCCTTCACCGCGCGGGCCAGGTCGAGGTAGGCGGTGCCGGCCAGCTGCGGGTCGATGCCGCCCTGCATGCACACCTCGGTGGCCCCGACGTCCCACGCCTCGCGGGCACGGGCTGCGACCTCGTCGAGGGACAGGGAGTACGCGTCGGCATCGGTGCGTCGCTGCGCGAAGGCGCAGAAGCGGCAACCGGTGTAGCAGACGTTGGTGAAGTTGATGTTCCGGTTCACGACGAACGTCACGTCGTCGCCGACCGTGTCGCGGCGTACGTCGTCGGCGAGCGCGCACACCGCCTCGAGGTCCGCGCCCTCGGCGGTCATCAGCGCCAGCGCCTGCGCCGCCGTGAGCCCGGCAGGGCGGTCCCGGGCGACCCGCAGGGCCGCGGCGACGTCGGAGTCCAGCCGCGCGACCTGTGCGGGCACCGCCTCCCGGACGGCGTCCCAGTCGCCGTAGACGTCGTCGAAGTCCGAGCGCCGGTCACCGGTGCGCCCGGTGGTGTCGACGGTTTCGTGCAGGTCGGTGCGCCCGGACTGCACGAGGCCGCCGTCCGGCTCCTGCCAGGGCAGGCCCTTCGGCAGCACGTCGTCGGCCAGGCCGTCCGCACGGGACAGCGCGGCGACGTGGGCGGCCAGCCGTGGGTCGAGCCACGGCTCCGACAGGTAGGGCGGGTGCGCGGTCAGCCGCTCGCGCAGCTCGAAGCCGCTCGCCGCCGTCATCCGGGCGAGCGCCTCGATCTGCGGCCAGGGCCGCTCTGGGTTGACGTGGTCCGGCGTCAGGGGCGACACGCCGCCCCAGTCGTCGACGCCGGCACGCAGCAGCAGGCCGGTCTCGGCCAGGTCGACGAGGTTCGGCGGCGCCTGCACGCGCATCCGCGGGCCCATGACGACGCGGGTCACGGCGATCGCGGCGAGGTACTCCTCCATGCCCGCGTCGGGAGTCGACCGCATCGCGGTGTCGTCCTTGGCACGGAAGTTCTGGACGATGACCTCCTGCACGTGGCCGTGCCGGCGGTGGGCGGCCCGGATCGCGAAGACTGTCTCGGCGCGGTCCTGCAGCGTCTCGCCGATGCCGACGAGAAGGCCTGTGGTGAAGGGGATCGCGTGGCGCCCGGCGTTCTCGAGCACCCGCAGGCGCACCGCGGGGTCCTTGTCCGGGCTCCCGACGTGTGCCGGCACGTCGGCCGTCGTCTCGAGCATCATCCCCATCGACGGGGCGACCGGCTTGAGGCGCTGGAGCTCGGCCCAGGTCATCACACCGGGGTTCAGGTGCGGCAGCAGTCCTGTCTCCTCCAGCACGGCCACGGCACAGGCCCGGACGTAGGCGAGGGTGCTGTCGTATCCGGCCTCGTCGAGCCACTCCCGCGCCGCCTCCCAGCGGTCCTCGGGGCGGTCGCCGAGGGTGAACAGCACCTCCTTGCAGCCCAGCGCCGCACCCCGACGGGCGATGTCCAGCACCTCGTCGACGGTGAGGAACGGCGCGGGCAGCCGGCCGGGGACGGTGGCGAACGTGCAGTAGTGGCAGCGGTCCCGGCACAGCCGGGTGAGCGGGACGAAGACCTTGCGGGAGTACGTCACGACAGCCGGCCGGCCCGCGTCCTCGAGACCGGCGTCCCGCACGCGTCCGGCCACCTCGAGCAGCGCGTCGAGGTCCTCGCCACGGACGCCCATCAGGACGGTCGCCTCCGCGACGTCGAGCGTCTTGCCGTCGCGGGCCCGCGCGAGCGCGCGGCGGACCGCGTTCGACGTGACCTGCTCCATCCAGCGACCCTACGTGCCGCGCTCGGGACCGGGCAGGCTGCACGCATGACCACGATCTGCCTCACCGGCTCCACCGACGGCATCGGGCACGTCGCCGCCCGCACCCTGCTCGCGCAGGGTCATCGGGTCCTCGTCCACGCCCGCAGCGAGGAGCGGGGGCGCCCGGTCGTGGAGGCGTTGGACGGCGACGTCGACCTGGTGGTCGGCGACCTCGCCGCCCTGGACCAGGTGCGGGCCCTCGGCGAGCGGCTGCGCGCAGAGCCGCTCGACGTGCTCGTGCACAATGCCGGCGTCTGGGTCCGCGGCGACACCCCGACGCTGACCGCTGACGGCTTCGAGACCACGTTCGGCGTCAACGTGCTGGCGCCGCACCTGCTCACGTCACAGGTGGCCGGCCACCTGTCCGGTCGTCTGCTGTGGCTCGGCTCGGGCATGGCCGGCTCCGGCCGACCCAAGCCGTCGGCGCTCGGCGGCGCACGGGAGCCGCGGCAGGCGTACGCCGACAGCAAGGCCACCGACGTCGCCCTGGCGATCGGCTGGGGGCGCCGCCTCGGCCTTCCCTCGGCGGCCGTGGACCCCGGCTGGGTGAAGACGAAGCTGGCCAGCGCCGGCGCACCCGGTGAGGTCGAGCAGGGCGCCGACACCGTCGCCTGGTGCTGCACGGAGGCGCCGCTCGACCAGGCGCCGTACTGGAAGGACCGCGCCCCGACGCCGGTCCCCGGGCGGCTGCGCGACGCCGGGCTGCAGGACGCGCTGCTGGCCGCCTGCGACCGGCTCGCGGGGATCGGCAACGACTGAGCGGCGCCACCGGGTCGGCGGGCAGACTGGCGCCATGACGCACTCCCACGACGCCGGTGACATCGCCTGCGCGATGGCCCACGGCGAGGTCCCGGCACCGACCGACGGGCGCCGCCTCGTCGCTGTCTTCGCCTCCCCCGTCGCCCTCCAGCTCGTGCACCTCGCTGCCCACGTGGGCTTCGACTGCGTCGTCGTCGACCCCGTGCGCGACCTCGAGGGAGCCCGGACGTACCGCTCCGCTGCGGAGGCCGGCATCGACGACAGCACCGACGTCGTCGTCACCGACCACGACCGCCCGGAGCTCGGCGACGTGCTCGCGCAGGTTCTCGAGACACCGGCGCGCTGGGTCGGCGTCATGGGGAGCCCCCGGCACACGGCCCCCCACGTGGCCGCCCTCAGGGAACGAGGCGTCGCCCCAGAGCAGGTCGCCCGCGTGCACCGCCCGATCGGGCTCGACATCGGCTCGAAGTCGCCCGCAGAGATAGCGGTCTCGACCGTCGCCGGACTGCTCGCCGACCGCGCGGGTCGCGGCGGAGGGGTCTACACGGCATGAGGATCGTCTCGCTTGCCGGTGGCATCGGCGGCGCGCGCTTCCTGCGCGGACTGCGTGCTGCCGTCCCGGACGCGGAGCTCACGGTGGTCGTGAACACCGGCGACGACATCACGATGTACGGCCTGCGGATCTGCCCCGACCTCGACACCGTCATGTACACGCTCGGCGGCGGCATCGACGAGTCGCGCGGCTGGGGCCGGCAGGACGAGACCTTCCACGCCAAGGAGGAGCTCCAGGCGTACGACGTCCCGACCGCGTGGTTCGGCCTCGGCGACCGCGACCTCGCCACGCACCTGGTCCGCCGCCAGATGATGGACGCCGGCTACCCCCTGTCCCAGGTGACTGCCGCCCTGTGCGACCGCTGGCAGCCGGGCGCGACGCTGCTGCCGATGTCGGACGACCGCGTCGAGACGCACGTGCGCGTCACGGTCGACGGCGGCGAGCGGGTCATCCACTTCCAGGAGTGGTGGATCAAGCACCGGGCTGCGCTTCCCGCCAGCGCCATCGTGGCGATCGGCGCCGAGCAGTCCTCCCCCGCACCGGGCGTGCTGGAGGCCATCGCTGCCGCCGACGTCGTGGTCCTCCCGCCGAGCAACCCGGTGGTCAGCATCGGCACCGTGCTGCAGGTGCCGGGCATCGCCGAGGCCCTGCGGGCGACGCCCGTCGTCGGCCTGTCGCCCATCGTCGGCGGCTCGCCGGTGCGCGGCATGGCGGACGCCTGCCTGACCGCCATCGGCGTCCAGACCAGCGCCGAGGCCGTCGGGCGCCACTACGGCGCTCGCTCCGAGGGCGGCCTGCTGGACGGCTGGCTCGTCGACTCGGCGGACGCCGGAGTCACCGTGCCAGGGGTCGAGGTGCGGGCCGTGCCGCTGCTCATGACGGACCTCGACGCGACCGCCGAGATGGCCCGCGCCGCAATGGATCTCGCGGGTGCCTGACTACCGGGTCATCGGCGTCGAGGGGCTGCCGGAGGTACGCCCCGGTGACGACGTCGGGGCGCTCGTCGCGGCCGCGGTCGACCTCGAGGACGGCGACGTGGTCGTGGTGACCAGCAAGCTGCTCAGCAAGGCGGAGGGCCGGCTGGTGCCGGTGCCCGAGGGCGCCGACCGCGAGCAGGTGCGGCAGGACGCGGTGCTCGCGGAGACCGTCCGCGTGGTCGCCCGGCGAGGTCCGACCGTGATCGCGCAGAACCGCAACGGCCTGGTCCTCGCCGCCGCGGGGGTCGATGCGAGCAACGTGCGCCATGACGAGATCGCTTTGCTGCCAGTGGATCCGGATGCGAGCGCCCGCGCTTTACGGGATCGGCTGCAGGGGCTGACCGGGCGGCGGGTGGCCGTCGTCGTGTCCGACACCCTCGGCCGCCCATGGCGGGTCGGCCAGGTCGACCTGGCGATCGGCGTGGCCGGCCTCGCTCCCGTACGCGATGCGCGGGGGACGACCGACGCGTTCGGCGCCGTCCTCGAGGTCACCGAGATCGCCGTCGCCGACGAGCTCGCCTCGGCTGCCGAGCTGGTCAAGGGCAAGGCCGACGGCGTGCCCGTCGCCGTCGTGCGCGGACTCGACCTGCCGGACGACGGCCGGGACGCGACATCGCTCGTGCGCCCGCAGGCACACGACTGGTTCCGGCTCGGAACCGTCGAGGCGCAGCAGTCCGCGGTCGCGCTGCGGCGCACGGTGCGCGAGTTCGCCGACCGCCCCGTCGACCGAGCCGTGGTGCTGCGCGCGGTGGCCGCAGCCGTCACCGCCCCGGCCCCCCACCACACGACCCCGTGGCGCTTCGTGCTCGTCGAGGAGCGCGCGACCGAGCTGCTGGACGCCATGGCAGAGCGCTGGGCGCAGGACCTGCGGGCCGACGGCTTCTCCGCGCAGAGCGTCGAGAAGCGCCTGACCCGAGGCGATGTGCTGCGCCGCGCGCCGTACCTCGTCGTGCCGTGCCTGGTGCGCGACGGCGCCCACGACTACCCGGACGACCGCCGGGCGCGGGCCGAGGAGCGGATGTTCGTCGTGGCGGGCGGCGCCGCTGTGCAGAACCTGCTGGTGCAGCTGGCGACCGAGGGCCTGGGCAGTGCGTGGGTCAGCAGCACGCTGTTCTGCCCGGACGTGGTGCGCGACGTCCTCGACCTCGATGCGTCGTGGGAGCCGCTCGGCTCGGTGGCGGTCGGGTACCCGTCGGGTCCACCGCGGGACCGGGCGCCGCGCGATCCCGGGGAGTACGTGGCGCTGCGCTGAGCGAGCCTCAGGCCCCGCGCACGCGCACGGTGAAGCCGGTGTCGTCCCGCGGACAGGTCAGCCGGGCGATCGTGACGCTCCCCTCGGCGCGTGCGCCGAAGAACAGCAGCTCGCCCGAGCGACCCTCGTCCTCGTCGCGCTGCAGAACGAACCCGGCTCGCTGCAGCGCGGTCCGGAAGTGCGTCAGCACCTGATCGACGCTCGCGGACGTGCGGCCGGTCAGCAGGACCTCCGACGCCGACCCGGTGTACGCGATGACTTCGGACCCGGCCGGCAGCGCCAGGTCCTGCGGCGTCGGCGGCACGGTGGGCAGCGCGGACGCAGGGGCGCACGCGGCGCCCGACGCGACGGTGCTGGTGCCCTCGACGACGGACGGCGGCGGGTCGCTGCAGGCGCTGACCGCGAGCAGCAGGGCGGCGGCCGCCAGTCCGCGGTTCAGTGCGACCGGTGGTCCTGGATGGTGAGCCGCGGCCCGAACCGGGGCTTGGCGAAGCCGCTGCTCTCGAGCAGGCGCACGACCCGGTAGCGGTGCGGCCGCCAGGGCTCGAGCAGCTCGACCATCCCGGCGTCGTCGACGGGCCGGCCGAGCAGCGCCCAGCCGACGTACTGCGACAGGTGGTAGTCGCCGACCGACAGCGCATCGGGATCGCCGAGCGCCCGCTGGGCCACCTCGGCCACCGTCCAGACGCCGATGCCCGGCACGGCGGTCAGCCGGCGGGCGGCGTCCTCGGGCACCATGCCCACCGCTTCCTCGAGTCGGGCGGCATAGCGCATCGCCAGGCAGATCGTCCGCGAGCGCTGCGGGTCGACGGCGGCCCGGTGCCACTCCCAGGACGGGATGCGCCGCCAGGTCTCGGCCGAGGGCGGCACGCGCATGCCGTCGGGGGCCGGCCCCGGTGCGGGTGCTCCGAACTGCAGCACCAGCCGGCGGAAGGAGTCCCGGGCCTCGCGTCCGGTGACCTTCTGCTCGAGGACCGCCGGCACGAGCGCCTCGACGACCCGGCCCGTGCGGGGGACGCGCAGCCCGGGGTGCCGGGCGTGGGCGTCGGCCAGCAGCGGGTGACGCGGCTCGAACCCCTCCGCCAGGTCGCGGCCCCCGAGCAGGTCCGGCAGCCCGGCGATCAGCTCCTGGGCACCGGGGCCCCACGCCTCGGCCCCCACCTCGTGCAGATCGCGCTGGGTAAGCCGGTACGTCGCCGCTCCGGTCGGCAGGAGGCTGGTGCGCCAGACGGCCCCGTCCTCGGTGACGCGGTGCGTGGGGTCCGCCCGCCCGCGGCGCAGGGGCGCCAGGGTCCGGCGGACGTCCACGGGGAGGTTCGGCCGCCAGGTGGTGCGCACCGACGTCGGCGCCTGCAGCGGGGCGGTCACGTCCACCAGTGTGCCGCTAGGGTCCGGCGGGCGGGCGGGATCACGAACGCAGAGCGTGGAGGTGGGGCGTGGACAAGCTCGTCGGCAGCGCGGCCGAGGCCGTCGCGGACGTGGCCAGCGGCTCCTCCCTGGCCGTGGGCGGGTTCGGTCTCTGCGGCATCCCCACTGCGCTGATCGAGGCGCTGCTCGCCAGTGGCGTCGACGACCTCGACACGGTCAGCAACAACTGCGGCGTCGACGCCTGGGGCCTCGGA
>JBKJQM010000188.1:0-4568 GCA_046594005.1 Mycobacteriales bacterium | reverse complement strand
CAGATCACGAGGTACGACATGCCCGCCGTGCGCGGACAAGGCCAGTGGGCCCTCGGCTACCGAGAGCCGCTGAACGCCAACGAGCAGGCCAAGAAGGACAGCAACCCGCTGACCGTCAAGCAGCGCATCCTGGACATCTACTCCCAGGGCGGCTTCGACTCGATCGACGGCGGTGACCTGCGCGGACGCTTCCGCTGGTACGGGCTGTACACCCAGCGGGCCGAGGGCATCCCCGGCGGCAAGACGGCGGTGCTGGAGCCCGAAGAGCTCGAGGCGCCGTACTTCATGCTCCGCATCCGGATCGACAGCGGCCGGCTGACCAACGAGCAGCTGCGCACGATCGGCGAGATCTCCACCACGTACGGCCGCGATGTGGCCGACATCACGGACCGCCAGAACGTGCAGCTGCACTGGATCCGCGTCGAGGACGTGCCCGCGATCTGGGAGCGGCTCGACGCCGTCGGCCTCGACACCACCGAGGCGTGCGGCGACTGCCCGCGCGTCATCGTCGGCTGCCCCCTCGCCGGGGTGGACGGCGCCGAGGTGCTGGACGCCTCTGGCCCACTCGAGGAGGTGCGCGCCCGCTACATCGGCGACCCTGCCTTCTCCAACCTGCCGCGCAAGTTCAAGACCTCGATCTCGGGCTGCTCGGTGCACTGCACGAACCACGAGATCAACGACGTCGCGTTCGTCGGCGTCGTGCACCCCGAGCTCGGTGCGGGCTACGACCTCTGGGTCGGCGGCGGGTTGTCCACCAACCCGAAGCTCGCCGTGCGGCTCGGCGTCTTCGTCGAGCCGGCGCGCGTGGCCGAGGTGTGGGCCGGCGTGACGTCGGTCTTCCGCGACTACGGCTACCGGCGCTCGCGCATGCACGCCCGGCTGAAGTTCCTCATGGCCGACTGGGGTCCGGAGCGCTTCCGCGAGGTGCTCGAGGCCGAGTACCTCACGGCTCCCCTCCCCGAGGGCCCGCCGCCGGTCAACCCGCCCACGCACGAGCGCGACCACGTCGGTGTGCACAAGCAGAGCGACGGCCTCAACTACGTCGGTGCCGTCCCACGTGCCGGCCGCACCAGCGGCCGTGAGCTGAGCCGCGTCGCCGAGCTGGCCGCTCTGCACGGAGACGGCAGCGTCTCCACGACGGCGCAGCAGGGGCTGGTCGTCCTCAACGTCCCGGACGAGAACGTCGAGCCGCTCGTCGGCTGCCTGGAGGCGGAGGGCCTTGCTGTGCGGCCCTCGCGGTTCCGCCGCGGCGTCCTGGCCTGCACGGGCCTCGAGTTCTGCAAGCTGGCCATCGTGGAGACCAAGGCCTCCGGCGTGGACCTCTACACCGAGCTCGAGAAGCGGCTGCCCGACTTCGACGAGCCGCTGACGATCAACATCAACGGCTGTCCGAACTCCTGCGCGCGCTTCCAGACGGGCGACATCGGCTTCAAGGGCTCCATCGTCGACGGCGTCGAGGGCTACCAGGTCCACCTCGGCGGCTCGATGGGCGAGGACGCCGGCTTCGGCCGCAAGTCCCGCGGGCTCAAGGTCACCAAGGAGGACGCGCCGGACTACGTGGAGCGCCTGCTCCGCAGCTACCTCGCGCACCGAGAGCCGGGCGAGCGGTTCGCCCACTGGGCGCGGCGAGCCGACGAGGCCCTGCTGCGGTGACCTCTGCCGGCGGAGCCGAGGGCACCGAGCGGGCCGTCCCGATGTACTGCCCGTACTGCGGCGAGGACGAGATCCGGCCCTGGGGGCAGGACACCGCCTCGCGGGACTGGCGCTGCGAGGCGTGCCTGCGGGTCTTCGTCGTGCGCTACAAGGGCCTCACCGGGACCTGATGTCCGGAGCTGCACCAACGGGCCACCCCCGTGGCACCCGTCCGTTCCGGCCAGACGACGAAGTCGTTGCCCTGCAACGGCTTTCGACCATCATTTCTGTCGGAGGTCGGTCGTACGGCGCCCGAGCAGGCAGAGACGTTCCTGACTGCCGGCTACGCTCGGCGCGGGCATACGGTGGTACCGAGCGGCGCGTCACTCGCGCCAGTAGGTGCCGCTGGCCAAGGGGACAGCGTCGCGTCATCCTCGACCCATGTGGAGTCTCCGTCGCCGCAAGCCGGACTGGCGGACGCCCTGCAGGAGTGCGAGTACGACGCGGACCGCTGGTGCGACTGGTACACGGCTCGGCACCGCCCCCCGCCCTGGCACCCCGAGGCGGTGCCTGGGCCGCCGCCGGCTCCCGAGCAGCGAGAGAACCAGTAGCCAGTCTTCCGAAGAGAGGGTGGGCGCCGCTTCTCGGCGATAGCCCTACAGCACAAGGCCGTACATGCTGTCGATCATGCGTCGTGCATCTGCGGTTCTCGTGCTGGTGACGACAGCGGCTTGCGGCGGGGCTTCGGGGACGACCGCGCAGCAGTCGTTCCCCGCGACGCCCACCGCGACCGCGCCGGCAGCCGGCCTGCGGCACAGCGTCCACAGCCACTGCGGCGTTCTGAGCACCACGGTCAATGGCGTTCTCTGGCTCGCCCAGCCTCCTCTTGGCGACCAGAACCCGCCGCCGGGCTGGGACGACAACGACACGGCCGGAACCTTCGCCGTGCGCCAGGCAGGCGATGCCGTCTTCACAGGAGACACCGGCGTCACGGCGCACTTCATCAGGGCAGCAGCCGGAGCACCCGACCCCGGACTCGGCTGTGAGTAGCTGCCGTTCCCGGTACCCGCGGGGTCCAGCAGCCGGCACTCGCCCCGGTCCGGGCCGCGCCGCGTCCCTGCTCCGGCCTCGTCTTCATCGGCTGCAGCGTGTCGTCGAGGCCGCGCGCGTCGACTAGCCCCAGCGAGCGTCGTCCACGTCGTAGACGATCGGGCGCAGGTAGTCCTCGGGGTCCTGCACCCAGTGCAGGAAGGGCCGCTTCGCCGCGGGGATGCGGTCCAGCTCCTTGGTCACGTACGGGCGGTAGCGGTCCCCGCGGGTGCTGACGCCGGGGAGCCAGTTGTCGTGGTGGCCGGGCACGAGCTCCTGCGGGTCGAGCGCCTCGACGATCGTACGGAAGTCGCGGCCTGCGCTGGTGAACTGGCCGAAGCCCTGCACCGCACCGACCTCGACGTCGGTCCGCGGCAGCCGGCGCAGGGCGGGGAACACGGCGGGGCCGAGCTCGGTGTTCGGGCCGCTCGTGTCGTGCCAGGCGAGGGCGAAGTCGCCGACCCGGAACTGGTAGAGCAGGTCCCCGTTCTCCTGGTCGGTCTG
This sequence comes from Mycobacteriales bacterium, assembly GCA_046594005.1. Taxonomy (GTDB): domain Bacteria; phylum Actinomycetota; class Actinomycetes; order Mycobacteriales; family SCTD01; genus SCTD01. The sequence goes on along the minus strand of JBKJQM010000188.1, from coordinate 1,343 downwards.
GTGCGACCCGAGGTGCACGACGTCCTCGGGTGCCGGCGGGTGGTCCGCGATGACCGTGAAGTCGCTCGGTGGCGCGATCGGCGCCCGCACACCCTCCTCCTTCGTCGGCGGACGAGCCGCGCTGTGCACGACGGTGACGGTGTCGATCCCGACGCCCTTGAGCACCCGCAGCCGCGTCGTCGTGCCGGGGAGCGCACCGCGAGGGGCTCCGGCAACGCAGGCGACGTCGTTGTCGGCGTAGTCGCGCAGGGCTTGCGCACGGACCTGGTCGCAGTGCGCCGGCGTCCCCACGACGGTGGCCCCGGACGCGCTGACGATCTGGGCGGCGTCGGCCGCGTGGTCGAAGTGGCCGTGACCGAGGAACACGTGGCTGGGACGGAGCTGCGCCAGCTCGCCCGCGTCGGTGGGGACGTAGCCGGAGTGCTCGCCGCGGGCGACCCAGGCGTCGAGCAGCACGACGTGCCCGCCGATCGACGCGGCGTAGGTCATCACGCTGGTCCAGGTGAGGATGACCTTGTCGGGCCGTACGTTCCCGCGGGCGTCGACGTTGTCCGCGCCGAACATCCGCTCACGTACCGCGATCGTGCGCGGGTCGAAGGTCTGCAGCCTCGGCCCCACGGCCGGCGCGGCGCCGACGCGGCCGGCAGCACCGGCCGCGGCGAGGGCCGAGCCGGCGGTGAGCAAGACGGCGGTCGAGGCGAGGAGCGCAGCAGCGCGTGCGGGGAGCGTCACACCCCCTGGTTCGACAACGCGAGGGCAGGGTCCTGCCGACCACGACGGTCAGGCGCACGGGTTGTGACGTCGCGACCTCGCCGCCGAGAGCCAGGACACGCGGTGGGAGGGGGACGCGCAGCGGGCCGGACTCAGACGTGCAGGCCGCACTCGGTCTTCTGCGAGCCGGCCCAGCGCCCTGCGCGGGCGTCCTCACCGGGGGCGACGCGGCGGGTGCACGGGGCGCAGCCGATGGACGGGTAGCCGTCGAAGGCGAGGGGGTTGACCAGCACCCCGTGCTGCTCGACGTAGGCGTCGACGTCCGCCTGCGTCCACCGGGCGATCGGGTTGACCTTGACCATGCCGCGCTTGTCGTCCCACTCGACGACGCCGATGTCGCGGCGGGTCACGGCCTCGTCGCGGCGGATGCCGGAGGCCCAGGCGTCGTACGGCTCCAGACCCCGCGCGAGCGGCTCGACCTTGCGCATCGCGCAGCAGGCGTTGGGGTCGCGCTCGTACAGCGGGGTGCCGTGCTGCTCGTCCTGCTGGGCGACCGTGAGCAGCGGGAGCATCGTGCGGACGTTGACGTCGTAGACCTGCGCGACGGCGTCACGGGTGCCGATCGTCTCGGC
>JBKJQM010000182.1:0-4198 GCA_046594005.1 Mycobacteriales bacterium | reverse complement strand
CGCTCGGGACCCCGGTCGAGGTCGGTGGCGCCAGCAAGCCGGGCACCCTGGCCTACAACTCCTGGCTGACCATGCAGGCCGCGGGCGAGAAGGACCCCAACACCTGCGCCTACAACGACTTCGCGCTCGTGCGCCTCGACCCGGCCGACGCGGCCAGCGTCAGCCCGAGCATCCCGGTCCTCGGCGGCCCCACCGGCATCGACCGCGACGGCGTCGCCACCGGCGAGAAGGTCTACTCGTACGGCAACTCGAGCCTGCGCCTGGGCGTTCGTCAGCTCAGCCCCAAGGAGGGCATCAGCCTCGGCACCACGGGTGGCGGCTGGACGCACCCCGTCTACACGGTCACCCCCGGCATCCCCGGTGACTCGGGCAGCGCGTTCGTCGACGCGCAGGGCCAGGCGCTCGGCATCCTGTCGACGCTGTCTGTGGCGCCGCTGCCCGCCAGCAACAACGTGAGCGACCTGGGCCGGGCGCTCGACTACGCCAACAGCCACGGCCAGAGCGTCACGCTGGTCCAGGGCGGTGCCTTCGACGGCAACCTGGCCGTCGTGCGCGGCCTGCTCGGCTAGCCGCTCCTCGCGCGTACGCCGGAGCCCGGTCCACCCCTCGCGGGAGGACCGGGCTCCGTCGCGTCCGGGCTAGTTCTTGCTCTTCTTGCGGCTGCGCTTGCCCGGCCGGGTCTTGCCCTTGGCCGAGGTATTCTTCTTCGGGTTGCCCGGGCCCTTGTTCTTGCTGGCGTTGACGTTCTCCCACAGGCCGGGCCTGCTGCGACCGTGCTTCTTGGCGCTCTTGCTCGCGTTCCTCTTCTGCTGGGTCGTCAGGTGCCGCTTCTTCTTGGGCTTGGCCTTGGCCACGGGTCCTCCATCGGGTCAGGGACGGTCGGTGAGCCCCTACCCCGAACGCCGACGGCCGGCCCCTCGAGCAGGGACCGGCCGTCGAACGAACGGAGCGACTAGCTGAGGCGCTCGATGACCATGGCCATGCCCATGCCGCCGCCGACGCACATCGACTCGACGCCGAACTGCTTGTCGAGGGTCTGCAGGCCGTTGATGAGCGTGCCGGTGATGCGGGCGCCGGTCATGCCGAACGGGTGGCCGACGGCGATGGCGCCACCGTGGACGTTGAGCTTGTCGATGTCGATGCCGACCTCGCGCTGCGAGGACAGGACCTGGGCCGCGAAGGCCTCGTTGATCTCGTACAGGTCGATGTCGTCCACGCTCTTGCCGGCCCGCTTCAGGGCGAGCTTGATGGCGTCGGCCGGCCCGTGGCCCATGACCTCGGGGGACAGGCCCGTGACCGAGGTCGACACGATCCGGGCGAGCGGCGTGAGGCCGAGGGCCTTGGCCTTCTCGGCGCTCATGACGACGACCGCAGCGGCGCCGTCGTTGAGCGGGCAGGCGTTGCCTGCGGTGACCAGGCCGTCGGGGCGGAACACCGGCTTGAGGCCGGCCATCGCCTCGGCGGAGGCGCCGGCGCGGGGGCAGTCGTCCTTGTCCACGGTGGTGCCGTCGGCGAGCGTGTAGGGGGTGATCTCCCGCTCCCAGAAGCCGTTGGCGATGGCCTTCTCCGCGAGGTTCTGCGAGCGGGCGGCGAACTCGTCCATGTCGGCGCGGCTGACGCCCTTCCAGCGGGCGACGTTCTCGGCGGTCTGGCCCATGGCGATGTAGACGTCCGGCAGCTCGCCGGACTCGCGCGGGTCGACCCAGCTGTCGGCGCCGCCCTCAGCGGTCTTGGCGGTACGGGCGACGGCCTCGGCGAACTCGGGGTTCTGCGCGTCGCCGATGTCGGACATGCCGTTGCCGAAGCGCGAGACGGCCTCGACGCCGGCGGAGATGAAGGCGTCGCCCTCGCCGGCCTTGATGGCGTGGAAGGCCATCCGGGTCGTCTGCAGCGAGGAAGAGCAGTAGCGGTTGACCGTCGTGCCGGGCAGGTGGTCCAGGCCGAGCTTGACGGCGACGACGCGGCCGATGTTGAAGCCCGCCTCGCCCGCCGGCTGACCGCAGCCCATCATCAGGTCGTCGATGTCGCGCGGGTCGAGACCGGGCACCTTCGACAGGGCCGTCTGCACGGCGAAGGCAGCCAGGTCGTCCGGGCGGGCGCTGATGAGCGAGCCCTTGAAGGCGCGGCCGATGGGGGTGCGGGCGGTCGCGACGATGACTGCTTCGGGCACGGGAGGCTCCTAGGTCTGGGAAACGCGTTGCACAAGCGTACGACCGACCGAATCGCGTTCTAGCCGGTGGGTGCCTCGAGCTCGTCCGCGAGCTCGGCCGGGTCGGTCGGCCCGGCGGGCGCGCCTCGGCCGACCAGCGGCAGCCGGCGGCGCAGCGTCGCGAGGCGGCCGGCGCCTGCCTCGGAGGGCAGCGGGTCGACCTCGACGCCCGGCTCGCGGGAGGCCACCGCAGCGGCCACCTCGACGTCCTGCACCGTGTCGCTGATCGGGACGCTGACCGGGATGTCGACGCCCAGGCCCTGCAGCAGGCTCGGCAGCAGCGCGTCCACGATCCGCCGGTAGCCCTCCGCGGAGGGGTGGAAGCGGTCGGCGCTCCACAGGTGCGGGTGCTCGCTGAAGTCGCGCGCCAGCATGTTGCCGAGGCTGACGGCGATGCCGCCGGCCTCGACGGTCGCCACGGTCTGGGCAGCGGCCAGCCGCCTCGACCAGTGGGCGGCCACCGTGCGCAGCGGCTGCAGCACCGGCTTGACGCTGCCGAGGTCCGGGCAGGTGCCCACCACGACCACGGCGCCGTGCTCGCGCAGCCGCATGACCGCCCGGGCGAGGTCGCGCGAGGCGGACGGGATGGGCACCCGGTGGGTCACGTCGTTGGCACCGACGATGATGACCGCTGCGTCGATCGGGCGGCGCAACGCCCTGTCGACCTGGACGTCGAGGTCCGCCGAGCGCGCGCCGGTGACGGCGACGACCTCGAGGTCCACCCGGCGGCGCAGGTCGCGGGCGATGCCGCCGGCCGCCAGCGCACCGGGCGTCTCGTCGGCGCGCTCGCAGCCGAGCCCGGCGGCGGCCGAGTCGCCGATGACGACCAGGTGCACGGGCTGCTGGCCGCGGCGGCTGCGTCCGTAGGACCCGGCGGCCCCCGGCGCCTGCTCGGTGGGGACGCCGATGGTCTTGCGTGCGAGCTTGGCCTCGGTGGCGAGCAGCGCGTACGACGCGGCGAGCGTGCCGGCGAAGGCTCCGCCGCCGTACGCGCCCTTGACCGCGACGTAGCGCGCCCGACGACCGGGCCGGGGGATGGCCATCACGAGGGCTTCCCGGCGAGGAAGGCCCGCACCGCCGCCCGCGCGCCGGTGGAGACGTGCGCGCCGTGGGTGAAGCCGGCGACCTCGAAGTCCAGCTCGCCGAGGCGCTGCGCCGACGTGCGCGACAGCCGTACGTCCGTGCAGCTGTTCGCGAACGAGTAGCGCAGGCCGCGGACGTTGAAGAGGGCGTCGCCCGTGATGAGCACCCCGCTCGAGGGGTGCAGGAACGAGCAGTGCCCCGGGGTGTGGCCGGGCGTGTGGACCACCTGCACGCCGCCGGCCAGCGGCAGGACGTCACCGTGCTCGAAGGTGGCGTCGACGCCGACCTTCGCGAAGCCCTTGAGCCGGCCCGGCAGGCGCTGCATCAGCCGGCCGCCGCGGGTGGAGGTGTCGGCGTTCGGCATCCGCCCCTCGCGCACGTAGACCGCCTCGCGCTCGTGCGTGTGCACGGCCGAGCCGGTCGCGTCGACCATCGTCCGGGCGCCGCCGGCGTGGTCGTTGTGCGCGTGGCTGAGCAGCAGGTGCGTGACGTCGCCGGGCGACTTCCCCAGAGCGGCCAGCGCCGCGAGGATCGTCCTGGGGGCGGTCGAGGTCCCCGCGTCGATCAGGGTCAGCGTGCCGTCGTCGCCCTGCAGCAGGAAGGAGTTGATGAAGTCGGCGGGCGCGGTGGGGATGCGCCAGACGCCGTCGGCCACCTGCACTGCCGCCACGCCCACCACCCCTACCCGTCGGTAACCAAGAGGCGAGTCTAGCGGCCGTACCCTGCTCGACGGGCGCCGCGGGACCCGCACGCAGTGCCCACTCCCACCGGAGGTACCGCCCCGTGCAGGTCACCGACAACATCATCGACCTGGTGGGCGGCACGCCGCTGGTCCGCCTCAGCAGGGTGACCGAGGGGATCGCGGCCACCGTCCTGGCCAAGGTGGAGTACTTCAACCCCGGCGGC
>JBKJQM010000103.1:0-6853 GCA_046594005.1 Mycobacteriales bacterium | reverse complement strand
AGCCCTTGTAGCCGCGGTGGTAGACCTCGACGTAGGCGCCGACGACGTTGCTCGGGATGCTGCCGATGCGCCACGCGCGGGTCGTGCGGTTGCCGTCCTGCATGACCGTCCCGGGCGTCGCGTTCACGGCCCGCCCGTTGGCGTCGACCAGGTCGAAGCCGAGGGAGACGTTGACGTCACGTCCGTCCTGGCCGAAGACGGTGCCGCTGATGCTGCGGCCCGTGGTGGTGGCGCAGGCGGCCTGCGCGGAGGACGCGGTCAACGGCGCCGCCAGGGCGACGGCGGCCAGTGCCAGCAGGGGGGCCAGCAGGCGGCGGCGGAGGGGGGTCACCTGTCCAGTGTCGGCACGGATGTCCCTCTGACTGAGCCTTTCCCGTGCTGCGTACGGGCAGGATGGTCCGATGGACGGCCGCCCGCTCGACGACCGTCCGCTGGCGGAGCCGCGGGCGGACCGGCTGGACAGGTCGCACCCCCGCGCAGCCGAGGCGCTGGCCGCCCACGCGGCCGCGCTCGAGGGCGGCGCGGCGACGTACCGCGACCCCATCACCGGCTACCGGGTGCTCACGGCGCGCACGCTGGCCGACCGCGGCACCTGCTGCGAGCTCGGCTGCCGGCACTGCCCGTACGCGCCGGGGGACTGACGAGGTCCTCCCGCCTCCGTCAGCGAGCCGGGACCGCAACCCTGTCCAGGTCGTCGACGACGACGACGTCCGGGAACACGGCGGCCGCCTCCGCGAGGTGCTCTCGCGGGTCGGGGTAGCGCTGCGACAGATGGGTCAGCACCAGTCGCCGCGCCCCGGCCTCCCGCGCGATCTCCGCCGCGGACCGGGCGGTGAGGTGTGCGTACTGGTGGGCCAGATCGGCGTCGCGGTCCAAGAACGTCGCCTCGCACACGAGCAGGTCGGCGCCACGTGCCAGCTCGACGGCTGCCGCGCACCTGCGCGTGTCCATCACGAAGGCGAAGACCTGGCCGCGACGCGGCTCGCTGACGTCTTCGAGTCGGACGAGGTCGCCGTCGACGTCGAGTCGACCCTCGCGCAGCAGCTGCCCGACTGCCGGACCTCGCACGCCGCGTGCCTCCAGCCGCTCGGTCAGCAGGTGGACACCGTCGCGCTCCTCCAAGCGCCACCCGACGGTCGGGACCCGGTGGTCCAGCCGCCGGGCCATCAGCCGGAACCGCGGCGTCTCCAGGACGACGCCGTCGTCTGTCACCGGGTGCTCGACGACCTCCGAGCGCTCCGCGTAGGCGCTGGCGTAGCGCAGGCGCGAGAAGAACTCCTGCCCTTCGGCCGGGAAGTAGGCGTGCAACGGCCCGGGCACGGCGTCGAGCGACCTCCGCTGGAGGACGCCGGGTACGCCGAGGCAGTGGTCGCCGTGGAAGTGGGTGACGCACAACCGCGTCACCGCTGACAGCGGGACCCCGGCGCGCAGGATCTGGCGCTGGGTCCCCTCCCCCGGGTCGAAGAGCAGGCCCTCGTCGTCCCACCGCAGCAGGTAGCCGTTGTGGTTGCGCCGACGGGTCGGCGCCTGCGACGCCGTGCCCAGCACGATCAGCTCACGGGCGCTCATGCCTGGCGTACCCGCCCGCGGAGCGTCACCGCGCCAGCGGCGCGCACGTCCTGCTCGCCCGTCGGCACAGCGCTCGTCATCGTGCCGTCAACGTACGACGGGCCCGACCGGCGGCCGTGACGCAGCAGGTCACGCCGGCGCAGCGGTCGCCGCTGAGTGTCAGTGCCCAGCCGTAGCGTCAGCGCGTGCATGACAGGCGGTGCTCGGAGTGCGATCGGACGTTCGCTCCTTCCAGTCGGCATCTGCGCTGCCCCGCATGCCGCTCGCGCGGCCTCTGCAGCTGTGGCGAGCCCAAGCAGGCGACGAGCAACACCTGCGCGGCCTGCCGTCCTGTCGGCGGCAGCGCGAACGGCCGCTGGCGGGGCGGGCGCACCAGGCACAAGGCCGGCTACGTCATGGTGCTCGTGCGCGACCACCCACGAGCGGGAAGCAATGGCTACGTCTTCGAGCACATCCTGGCCATGGAGGAGCAACTCGGACGCCACCTCGTTGCGGGCGAGACCGTCCATCACGTGAACGGGCGTGCGCGACGACAATCGGCCGGGGAACCTCGACCTGTGGACGCGACCCCAGCCGTCCGGCATCCGCGCCCGCGACGCCGTCGCCTGGGCACGCGAGGTCCTCGCTCGGTACGACCCGCCTGTCGACGACGAAGCGCCTCAGCCTTGAGGGGCTGAGGCGCTTCGTGGATCTCGAGTGAGTTGGAGGTGGCGGGAATCGAACCCGCGTCCTCCGGTACCTGAACAGGGCTTCTCCGGGCGCAGCTGGCTGTGATTTTCTCGGCCCTCCCGATGACACCAGCATCTCGGGAACGGGCCCAGCCGCGGTAGGTCACCACCCGCCCCCGCGGCCAAAGCGGGTGGTGGTCCTCCTAGCGACGCCAGGTCCTGGGCCGGAGGCTCTCCCAGGCTGACGGACAACTACTTAAGCCGCGAGGGCGTAAGAGTTGACAGCGCGATTGGAATCGGCGCTTGTGTGTTGTGCAGCATTGTTGGTTAACGAGATCATCGCTGCCTTCCTCGGCCCGCTTCTCCTGTCCCGACATCCGGAGTCGAGACCTGTCACCCCCTTCGTGGTGCTGTGCTGCAGAGACTAACCCCGCAGTGCGACAGGTCCTTCCCCTGCGGGGCCGCCGTCCACCGCCCACAGCCAACGGCTGTCGGACTCGGTGCGCGCAGCAGTTGCCGTCCTTCATGGCCACGCCCGGGGCCGACGCGTGCCGGCAGCGCACCGTCTGGTGCGGTTCGCCCTCACCCCGGCAGGGCCACCAGGCGTGCGCCGTTGTCGTGCAGCACGCCCCGCAGCCAGTCGTCGCCGAGGTCCAGTCGGACGAGCACCTCGAGCTGGTGGCTGTAGGGGTAGGGCGTGTTCGGGAAGTCGCTGCCCAGCACGACCCGGTCCGCGAGGTCGATCAGCCGCGGCCGCAGCTCCGGCGGGAACGGCATCCGCAGCTCGGTGAAGTCGGTGAACGCCATGGTGGTGTCGAGGTGCACGCGCGGGTGCCGCTCCGCCAGCTCGAGGAACGCCGCGTACTCGGGCATCCCGAGGTGGGCGATGACGGCGGTCAGGTGCGGGTGCCGCTCCAGCACCTCACCGAACGGCCCCGGTCCGGTGAAGGGGCCCTGGACAGGCCCGCTCCCGCAGTGCACGACGACCGGCACGCCCGCCTCGGCCAGGCTCCCCCACACCTCGTCCAGCAGCGGGTCGCGCGGGTCGTACGCCCCGACCTGGAGGTGCGCCTTGAAGACCTGCGCGCCGCGCCCCAGGGCGTCGCGGACGTACACGGCGGCGTCGGGCTCCGGGTAGAAGGTGGCCGTATGCAGGACGTCGTGGTGGTCACCGGCGAAGTCGGCCGCCCACGCGTTGAGCCAGGCAGCCATCTGCGGGCGGTGCGGGTAGACCAGCGACGGGAACGCGCGCACGCCGAACGCCCGCAGCCGGGCAAGGCGGTCGGCCTCCTCGGTGCGGTAGGCGATCGGCCACGGCGTCCCGGTGAGCGGCCCGGACGCGTCGAAGTAGGCCCAGACCTTGTCCATCACGTTCTTCGGCATGAAGTGGACGTGCAGGTCCACCAGGCCCGGCAGCCCGAGCCCCTGCCACAGGGCCGGGACGTCCTCGTCCCTCAGCGCCGGCCCCGCTTGATCGCCCGGCCCATGGCGTTGCGCATCTCCTTGGCGGCGTCGCGCTCGGCGAGCACCTGCCGCTTGTCGTGCGACTTGCGGCCCCGTCCGAGCGCGATCTCGACCTTGGCCCTGCCGTCCTTGAAGTACAGCGACAGCGGCACCAGCGCGAGTCCGCTCTCGCGGGTGCGCACGACGAGGTCCTCGATCTCGCTGCGGTGCAGCAGCAGCTTGCGGGAGCGCCGGGGCGTGTGGTTGTTCCAGGTGCCCTCGGTGTACTCCGGGATGTGGGCGCCGAGCAGGTACGCCTCGCCGTCCTGGACCACGGCGTACGCGTCGACGAGCGAGGCCCGGCCCTGGCGCAGCGACTTGACCTCGGTGCCGGTGAGGACCAGCCCCGCCTCGAGGACGTCCTCGATCGTGTAGTCGTGGCGCGCCTTCTTGTTCTGCGCGACGATCTTGGCCTTGCCACCGCGCATGCCGTCCTGCACCTTGCCGGCTGGCGCCTTGGGGACCCGGCTCGCGGCGCTCCCCTTGGTCATGCCAGCAGTCTAGGGCGGGTCCACGTAGTCGAGCGGGTCCACCGGGTCCCCGTCCCGGCGCACCTCGAAGTGCAGATGAGGCCCGGTGGAGTTGCCCTCGTTGCCGACCTCGCCGACCTTCTCGTACTTCCCGACGCGCTGCCCCTCGCTGACCGACAGGGCGCTCATGTGGGCGTACGCGGTCGACAGGTCCCTGCCGTTCACGACCCCGTGGCTGACGATGACGAGCGTGCCGTAGCCGCTGGCGTAGCCGGCGTAGGTGACGACGCCGGCGTCGGAGGCGTGCACGGTGGTGCCGATCGGGGCGCCCATGTCGACCCCGGCGTGGAACCGGACGTCGCCGTAGATCGGGTGCGTGCGGTAGCCGTAGCGGCTGGTGAGGGGGCAGCCCGCGCACGGCCAGCGCATCCCCTCGCCGTTGCTCGAGGTGTCGCCTTGAGGAGCCGCGCGGCGGCGCGGCGCGGGCTTGCCGGCGGCCAGCGCGCGCTTGCGGGCGGCCTCTGCGGCTGCGGCGGCCTTCTTCTCGGCGGCCTTGCGCTTGGCCTCGGCGATCGCCGCCTTGCGCGCGGCCTCGCGGATGCGCTCGGCCAGCGCCCGGCTGTCGGCCTGCGCCTGCGCGTAGTCGCGCTGATCCTGGGCGCGGAGGGCCTCGGCGCCCGTCAGGACCGCGGCACGCTGCGCGGCCAGCGCCTGCACGCGCGAGGCGGCCCGCTCGGCCTCGACCGTGATGTCGCGGGCGCGCGCCTCGCCGGCCTGCGCCCGGACCCGGGCACGCGAGACCGCGCGCTCCTGCGCAGCCAGGCCGGCCTTGGTGCGAGCGAGCGACAGGCGCGCCTTCGTGAGGCGCTGCAGCGTGCCGTCCTGGTGCTCGAAGACCTTGCGCATCATGCTCGCGCGCTCGAGGACGTCCTGCGGCTCGCCGGCCTCGATGACGTCCTGCAGGTCACCGAGCCGGCCGCGCTGGTAGCTGCGCCGGGCCAGCAGCCCGACCTCCTCGCGGCCCTGGTCGACCTTGCCGTCGGCGACCCGTACGGCCTGCTCGGCGGTGGTGCGGTCGCGCACCGCTTCCTCGACGGCTGCGTTGGCCGCCGCGACTCTGGCTCGGGCGCCGGCCAGCTCACCGCGTGCGCGGGCGACGGCGGCCTGCGCCGCGGGCAGCTGGGCTGCGACGCGCTGCAGGGCGACCGCGGCGGCCTGCACCTGCGCGCTCGAGTCCTCGAGGTCGGCCAGGGCGGCGCGCTCGCGCTGCGCGGCCTCGGCCTGCGTCTCGGTGAGCGGGGCGACCGCAGCAGGGCCGGCCAGGGCCGGCGTGGTGGAGGCCAGCAGCAGCGTCACCAGGGCAGCACCGAGGGCGGCACGGCGCAGGCGCGCCAGGACCCCAGGGGTCACACAGACATCCACAGCACCAGGAGTAGCACGGCAGGCACGCCGCGCCCGTCAGACACGCAGGTGGCGGCGCAAGGTCACGAAGGAGGACAGACCGGCCAGCAGCGCCCCGGTCGCGAACAGCACGGGCAGGATCGACAGCACGTCGTTCCAGCCCACGAAGGCCGTGAACTCGAAGGTCGGCTTGAGCTGGTCGTCGATGAGCAGCTTCTTCAGGGCGACCAGCGCGCCGCTGGCGAAGGCGGCCCCCACCAGGCCCGCCAGCACCCCCTCCAGCAGGAACGGCAGCTGGATGTAGAGGTTGCTGGCCCCGACCAGGCGCATGATCCCGGTCTCGCGGCGGCGGCTGAACGCGGCGACGCGGATCGTGTTGCTGATCAGCAGGACGGCGGCCAGGACCTGCACCCCGGCGATGATCAGCGCGAGCAGCTGCAGCTTGTTGAGGACGCTGAAGAAGCCCTCCAGCAAGGCCTTCTGGTCCTGGACCTCCTCGACACCCGGCCGGTCCTGGAAGGCGCTCGCCACCACGTCGAACTGCGTCGGGTCCCTCAGCTTGACCCGGAACGACTCCGGCAGGGCGTCGGCGGTGACGTTCTCGACGAGGTCCGGCGAGTCGGCGAACTGCTCGGTGAAGTGCTCGTACGCCTGCTGCTGCGACTCGTAGAAGACCTCCTGCACCTGCGGCGTCTTCTGCAGGTCAGCCAGCAGCTCGGCGCGCTGGTCGTCGCTGACCGCAGCGCCGTTGCAGGTGGCCGCCTGGCTGGTCTCGCCGCACAGGTAGACCGACACCTCGACCTTGTCGTACCAGAAGTCCTTCATGGTCTCGACCTGCTTGCGGATCAGCAGGCCCGAGCCGAACAAGGCCAGGCTGATCGCGACCGTGACGATGACGGCGACGGTCATCGTCAGGTTGCGGCGAAGACCGATGCCGATCTCGCTGAAGACGAACTGGGCGCGCACGGGGTGTCCTTCGTCAGGTGGGGCGGGTCAGGCGCCGGAGCCGTAAACGCCCCGGGTCTGGTCGCGGATGACGCGTCCGTCAGCGAGCTCCACGACCCTGCGGCGCATGGAGTCGACGATGACGGCGTCGTGCGTGGCCATCACCACGGTGGTGCCGGTGCGGTTGATGCGGTCGAGCAGCTTCATGATGCCGACGGACGTGCCGGGGTCGAGGTTCCCGGTGGGCTCGTCGGCGATGAGGATCGTCGGGCGGTTCACGAACGCCCGCGCGACGGC
>JBKJQM010000090.1:0-6658 GCA_046594005.1 Mycobacteriales bacterium | reverse complement strand
GCTACATCGCCACGGCGCAGAAGGAGGGCGGCAAGATCGCCATCGGCGGCGGTCGCCCGAGCAGCATGGCCACCGGGTGGTACTTCGAGCCCACGATCGTCATCGACGTCGAGCCTCAGCACACGATCGCGCAGGAGGAGGTCTTCGGGCCGGTGGTGTCCGTCCTGGCCTACGACTCCCCCGAGGACGCCATCCGCATCGCGAACGACAGCGAGTACGGCCTGTCCGGCTCGGTCTTCACCGCCGACGTCGCGGCCGGGATCGACGTCGCCCGCCAGGTGCGCACCGGCTCCTACACGGTCAACGGGTTCGCCCTCGAGTTCGCCGCCCCGTTCGGCGGATACAAGAGCAGCGGCCTCGGTCGCGAGCTCGGTCCGGAAGGCCTGTCCGCCTACCTCGAGAGCAAGTCGATCTCCCTGCCCGCCGGCACCGTCGTGCCCGGCGTCCCCACCGCCTGACCCCCCCAGCACCCCGAGCGAAGAGAGACATGACATGAAGACGCGCGCCGCCATCCTGTGGGAGCCCCACACCGACTGGAGCGTCGAGGACATCGAGCTGGACCCGCCGAAGAAGGGCGAGGTCCTCGTGAAGCTCGTCGCCTCCGGCCTGTGCCACTCGGACGAGCACATGGTCACCGGTGACATGGTCATCGACCCGGAGATCGCCGAGGCGTTCGGGCTCAACCAGTTCCCGGTCATCGGCGGCCACGAGGGCGCCGGCATCGTGCAGGAGGTGGGCCCGGAGGTCGTCGGGCTCGAGGTCGGCGACCACGTCGTCTTCAGCTTCATCCCGTCCTGCGGCAAGTGCCCGTCCTGCTCGACCGGCAAGCAGCAGCTGTGCGACCTCGGGGCGTTCCTGCTCGGCGGCAAGCAGCTCACCGACCTGACGAGCCGGCACCACAGCAAGGACGGCAAGGACCTCGGCACGATGGTCGCCCTCGGGACCTTCTCGCCCTACACCGTCGTGAGCCAGGACTCCGCGGTGAAGATCGAGAAGCACATCCCGCTGGAGAAGGCCGCGCTTGTGGGCTGCGGCGTCACGACCGGCTGGGGCTCGGCGACCTACGCCGCCGACGTCCAGTCCGGCGAGACCGTGGCCGTCATCGGCCTCGGTGGCATCGGCATGAGCGCCGTCCAGGGCGCGGCGATGGCCGGTGCCCGCTTCGTCGTGGCGATCGACCCGATCGAGTGGAAGCGCGAGAAGGCCCTCGAGCTGGGCGCCACGCACACGGCCGCGTCGATGGAGGACGCGATGCCGCTGCTCCAGGAGATCACCTGGGGCCTGATGGCCGACAAGGCAATCCTCTGCGTCGGTCTCGCCGACGGCACCCACATCGCTCCCATGATGGCGATGATCAAGAAGGCCGGTCGAGGCGTCGTCACAGCCGTCGCGAACATGATGGCCAACGACGTGCAGCTGAACCTGTTCGAGTTCGCGATGCAGCGCAAGGAGCTGGTGGGCTGCATCTTCGGCAACGCCAACCCCCGCTACGACATCCCGCGGCTGCTGAACCTCTACATGGACGGCAAGCTCAAGCTCGACGAGATGGTCACCAAGGAGTACTCCCTGGACGAGATCAACCAGGGCTACCAGGACATGCGCGACGGCAAGAACATCCGGGGCGTCATCCGCTACGACCAGTAGTGCCGACCACCGCCGACGTCCTGCAGGGCGTCGACCTCGCCGGTCGCACCGCCCTCGTCACCGGTGTCAGCGCCGGGCTCGGCGTCGAGACGGCGCGCTCCCTGACCTCGGTCGGGGCGCGCGTCGTCGGCGCCGCGCGCGACCTGGAGAAGGCGCGTGACGCGCTGCACGGCCTCGACGTCGAGCTGGTGCAGCTCGACCTCGCGGACCTCGACTCGGTGCGCCGCGCCGCGGCCGAGGTGCTCGACCGGGTGCCGGCGCTCGACCTGCTGGTCAACAACGCGGGCGTCATGGCGCCGCCGCTGTCGCGTACGGCGCAGGGGTTCGAGCTGCAGCTCGGCACCAACCACCTCGGGCACTTCATGCTGACGCGCCTGCTCGAGCCGGCGCTCAGAGCGGCGGCGCCGTCGCGCGTCGTCAACGTCAGCTCGCGCGGCCACCTGCGCGCGGGCATGGACTTCGACGACCCGCACTGGCGCACCCGCGACTACGACAAGTGGAAGGCGTACGGCCAGAGCAAGACGGCCAACGTCCTGTTCACCCTGGAGCTCGAGAAGCGCTGGGGAGCAGCGGGAGTGCACGCCTTCGCCCTGCACCCCGGCGTCATCTTCACCGAGCTGTCGCGCCATCTCACCCAGGACGACTTCGCGGCCCTGAGCACGTCGGGTCGGGGAGGCAGCGGCGGCGGGCTCACCCTCGTCGACGTCCCCACGGGTGCGGCGACGCAGGTCTGGGCCGCCACCAGCCCGGAGCTTAACGCCCGCGGCGGGCTGTATCTCGAGGACTGCGCGATCGGCGCGCCGACACCGGGCGACGGCTCCGCGGGGTACGCGCCGCACGCCGTGGACCCGGAGGCAGCCGCGCGGCTGTGGGACTGGTCCGAGCGCGAGGTCGGGCTGGTCCAGTAGTCGAGCCTCAGGCCCGGGCCGTCGTCCCGCCGAGCGGCATCGGGTCCATACCGAGCTTGCGGTGGTCCCAGGAGCGGGTGCGCTCGACGTCCAGCCGCACGGCCACGCGCTTGTTGAGCATCATCTCGACGAACGGGCGCAGCTCCTCGGCGTACGGCCCGGTGTAGCGCTCCCAGACGCTCACCCCGACCTTCCACAGCGCGTCGGCGTCGTCCACGACCACCGCGCGGCCCTCGAAGGACACCCCGCGCAGCGTGTCGTAGGTGTCGCCGTCCTCGAGCAGCACGGTAACCCGTGGGTCGCGCAGCAGGTTGACCGCCTTCTGCGACTTGGCCTTGGTCTCGAACCAGAGCTGGCCGTCCACCACGCCGAACCACATCGCGACCAGGTGCGGGGTGCCGGTCGGACCGAGGGTGGCCAGCGTGCAGTTGCGGGTCTGCGCGACAAACGCGGCGATCTCGTCGTCGGTCATCGTGATGGAGGCCCGCTGGTTGACGCCCACGGCTAGTCCTCGTCCGGCTTGACGAAGGCCACGATCCGCGGCGTGTCCGCGCCGACCTCCCCCACCTTCATCGATCCGCCGGGCGACCCGAGCGGGGCGTCGCGACCGGGCAGCACCTCAAGGAAGAACGCGCGGTTGTCGGCCTTGTCCTCGGCCTTCTCCTCCGGCAGCTTGCGGTCGGGGTAGATGGCGTCGACCGGGCAGACCGGCTCGCAGGCACCGCAGTCGATGCACTCGGACGGCTGGATGTAGAGCTTGCGGTCACCCTCGTAGATGCAGTCGACAGGGCACTCCTCGATGCAGGACATGTCCTTGACGTCGACGCAGGTGCTGGTGATCACGTAGGTCATGCGGCGGATCCTTCCACCTGCATCTCCGGCGACTCGGTCGAGTGGCCGGGGAACACCGTGGCCTCCGGGTCGATCAGCACCGCCGCGTTGTTGACGGCCGTCGCCGCCTCGCCGAAGCCCACCGAGATCAGCCGCACCTTGCCGGGGTAGTCGGTGATGTCGCCGGCGGCATAGACGCGCGGCAGGTTGGTGGCCATCCGGGTGTCGACGACGATGTGCCGCTCCTGCACGTCCAGGCCCCAGGCCTCGAGCGGCGCGATGTCGGCGGTGAAGCCGAGCGCCGCGACCACCGCCTGCGCCGGCAGCACCGTCACCGCCTTGGTCTTCACGTCGCGGACGCTGAGGCTCTCCAGCCGTTCCCCGCCGTCGAGCCCGACGACCTGCGCGGGCGTGACCAGGGCGATGGACGAGTCGCGCAGCAGCTTGACCGAGTGCGCGTGCGCCCTGAACTCGTTCCGACGGTGGACGAGGGTGACCGAGCGCGCGACCGGCTCGAGGCCGAGCGCCCAGTCCAGGGCGCTGTCGCCACCGCCGACCACCACGACGTCCTTGCCGGCGTACGGCGCGTAGGTCGGGACGATGTACGCCAGGCCGCGGTCCACCCAGGCGTCACCGCCGGGCAGCGGCCGGGGGGTGAAGGTGCCGATGCCGCCCGTGACGACGACGGCCGCGGCGCGTACGGCACGACCCGACGCCAGGCGCACGCAGGCGGCGTCGCCCAGGTCCTGGTACGCGACGGCCTGCTCCCCCAGCAGGTAGGTCGGCGAGAACGGCGCCGCCTGCGCGACCAGGTTGTCGACGAGGTCCTTGCCGCGGACCGCCGGGAAGCCGGCGATGTCGAAGATCATCTTCTCCGGGTAGAGCGCCGTGATCTGGCCGCCCGCCTCGGGCAGCGCGTCGACGACCGCGACGCTCAGGCCGCGGAAGCCCGCGTAGTAGGCGGCGTACAGGCCGGACGGGCCCGCCCCCACGACGAGCACGTCGACGGCGACGTCGGACTCGGTCATGTCAGCCTCCTGCGGGGCGGTTCCTGGGCGGCCAGACTAGAACACGTTGCAGTCTTCGTCAGCGACCCGGCCCGCCCGTAGGCTCGCCGCATGGCTGGGACCGCCGCGCTGGTGCTGGCCGGTGGGCTGTCCTCCCGCATGGGCTCGAGCAAGGCGCAGCTGGACTGGCACGGCTCCTCGTTGCTTCGGCGGGTCACCGGGCTGGCTGCCCGCGGGGTGGACGGGCCCGTGGTCGTGGTCCGGGCCGTCGGCCAGGCGCTGCCGCCGCTCCCACCGAGCGTCCAGGTCGTCGAGGACGCCGCCGAGGCGCGCGGCCCGCTCCAGGGCATCGCCACCGGGCTGGCGGTCCTGCGAGACCGCGCCGACCGGGCCTTCGTCTGCTCGACCGACCTGCCGCGACTGCACCCGGCCTTCGTGCGCTGCGTGGTGCGCGCGGGCGCCGACGTGGACGTGGCGCTGCCGGTGGTGCGCGGGCACCGCCAGCCGCTCGCCGCCTGCTACCGCACCGATCTCGCCGACCGTTCTGCCGCGCTCCTGGCCCAGGGTCGCGCGCGCCCGGCGTTCCTGTTGGAGGGGGCCCAGGTGGCGCAGCTCGACGAGGCGGCGCTGCTGGCCGATGCCCTGCTCGCCCGCGTCGACCCGGGGCTGGAGTCGGTCACCGGGGTGAACACGCCCGAGGAGTACCAGGCGCTGCACGACGACCCCCTGCCGGAGGTCGTGGTGCAGTGCTTCGGCGTCCTCGCCTCCGGCGGCGGGCACGGCGAGCAGCGCGTACGCGCGGCGACGCTGGGCGCCGCCGCCGACTCGGTGGGCCTGGCTCTCGACCGGCATGTGATGGCGGCGGTCAACGGCGACCAGGCCGGGCGCGACCCCGAGCTGCCGCTGGCGGCCTGCGACGTCGTGGCGTTCCTGTCGGCGGACGCCGGTGGCTGACGTGCCCGGCGGGTACTTCGGGCGCGCGCTGGTCGTCGACGTGACCAACGGGTCGAGCCGGGTGCTCCCCCTGCCGGAGGAGGTCCTGCGCGGCTACCTCGGCGGCGCGGGCCTCGGGACCTGGCTGCTGACCGAGCTCGGTCCGGCCGGCGTCGACCCGCTCGCCCCGGAGGCGCCGCTGGCCTTCGTGTTCTCCCCGCTGGTCGGCACGCCGCTGACGACGAGCGCGAAGTTCGCGGTCGTCGCGAAGTCGCCGCTCACCGGGCTGCTCACCGATGCGCTGGCCTCCAGCCACTTCGCCATCAGCGGCAAGCTGACCGGCCACGACGCGATCGTGCTGGTGGGCAAGGCCTGTTCCCCGACGCTCGTCCGCGTGCGCGGCGACGAGGTCGTCCTCGAGGACGCGGGCGCCGAGTGGGGCCTCACCGCCGCAGCGGCGGAGGCGTCGGTGCGCGAGCGGCTCGGAGCGGGCTGGCAGGTCGCCTCGATCGGCACCGCCGGCGAGCGGGGTGTGCGCTTCGCGACGCTGTCCCACGACGGCCGGCACGCCGGTCGCGGCGGCCTGGGCGCTGTCCTGGGCGCGAAGGGCGTCAAGGCGCTCGCGGTGCACGCGACGACCAAGGTGGCGCCGGCTGACCCCGCCGGGGTCCTCGCCGCGGCCCGCGACCTGAGGACCCGGTCGCAGGGCCGGGCGACGCAGAAGTACCGCGAGCTCGGGACCATGGCGAACGTCCTGGCGTTCAACGCGCTGTCGACGCTGCCTACCCGCAACTTCGCGGAGGCCACCTTCGAGGGCGTGGGCTCGCTCGCGGCCGAGGAGATCGCCGAGGCGCGCAGCGTCACGCGCACCTCCTGCGCGTCGTGCTCGATCGGCTGCGAGCACCTCTACACGGGCAAGGGCGGCCGGCGCGTCCGCATGGAGCACCAGAACGTCTCCTCCCTCGGGCCGATGTGCGGCGTCGCGGACGCCGACGCGGTGCTGGAGGCCAGCGCGCTCTGCGACGACCTGGGGATCGACACCATCTCCGCCGGCGGCACCATCGCGTGGGCGATGGAGTGCGCCGAACGCGGGCTGGTCGACGCGCCGTGGCTGCGCTTCGGCGACGGGGCGGCGCTGCTCCGGGCCCTGCACGAGATCGGCAGCGGCGAGGGCCTCGGGCCGCTGCTGTCCCTCGGGTCCCGTGCTGCGTCGGCCGTGGTGGGTCAGGGCTCGGAGCGGTTCGCCCACCACGTGAAGGGCCTGGAGATCCCGGGCTACGAGCCGCGCACGATGCAGTCGATGGCCCTCGGCATGGCGGTGAACGCCCGGGGCGC
>JBKJQM010000512.1:0-4923 GCA_046594005.1 Mycobacteriales bacterium | reverse complement strand
TTCCGAGGCCGCCGTCCTCGCGGCCGGTCAGCTGCCGGCAGCACGTGAGGAGCGCGTCGCCACGACGCCGCAGCTCAGCCTCGCCGCCGACCGCTCCCCGCTCAGCGGACCGGGCGTCCCGGTGGCCGCCGGCCTCGCGTTCGCCGGACTGCTCGGCACCGGTCTCGTGGCCCGCAGGCGCCGCAGGGCCTAGTCGCACCTCGACCCCCTCGCCGGCCCCGTTCCGCCTCTCGCGGAGCGGGGCCGGTGGGCTGTGCGGCCGAGCTCAGGCGTCGAGAGTGCTGCGGCGAGCCAGCTCGGCCAGCGCCACGGCGACCAGGTCGGGGTGCTCCAGCGGCAGGAAGTGGCTGCCGGGCAGCACCGTGATCTGCGCGTGCGGGATCCGCGCCGCGGCGTCCACCACGTCGTGCATGGAGGTCAGCACGTCGTGCCTGCCCGCCAGCAGCGTCGTGGGGCACTGCACGAAGGACAGGTCCATCGGGGAGTGCTCGCTGGCCGCGACGGCCAGCTCGAAGTACCAGCGCCAGTCCTGCCGCACGAACTCGCGCAGCATCGGGACGAGCACCTCCGGCGTCGCGCCGGGCAGCATGAAGCCCGAGTGGCTGACCAGCCAGGCCGTGCGCGCGTCGATCGGGACCTTGGGCGCGAGCCAGGTCAAGGCGGGTCCCGCAAGGCGCGAGGCCTTGGCCGCCCGGGTCGCGAGCGGACGGCGCAGGCGGCGGGGGATGCGCAGCGGCCCACCCATCGTGGCGAAGGTCCCGCCGGGCACCCCTGCCACGGCCAGCAGGCCGGCCACCCGATCGGGATGCCGCTGGGCCATCTCGAAGCCGATGTTCACGCCGACCGACCAGCAGGCGACCAGCGCCCGCTCGATGCCGCGCGCGTCCATCAGGGCGACCAGGTCCTCGACGTGGTCGGCGACGTGCACCCGGCGTGGGTCGGCCGGCCGGTCGGAGCCGAACGTGCCGCGGTAGTACCAGGTCACGGCGGCGTACCCGCTGTCCGGGCCGACGAGCGACGGCCACGCCTCCGGGATGGTCCCGAGGCCGTTGCTGACGACCAGCGGGAGGCCGTCGCCGTCGTTGGACCAGCCGCGCAGGCGCGTGCCGTCCCGGCTGGAGAAGTCGAAGGTGGAGGCCACGCGGCGACCTTAGGAGGCGGTGCGGCCGAGGGCGGTGGCCGCCTCGGTCAGCCGCCCGACCGAGCTCCGGGGCAGCGCCGTCATCGCGAGCGGCCGGGTGCCTGTGCGCAGCAGCCGCACCGGACCGCGGCGCGGCACCTCGAAGCCGTCCACCTGCGACCAGGCCAGGCGGGTGGTGCCGAGCCCGTTGCACACCTCCACGCCGACGGGCGCGAGCACCACCCGGGCGCGCAGCACCCATACCGCGCACGCCAGCGGGACCAGCCCCACCCAGGCCAGGGCGGGCGTGGACGCCGCGAGCGGCAGGCTGCCGAGCGCGAGCACCAGCACGGGCAGCAGCGCGATGCGGTCGGGCCCGAACCGCTGCCTGACAGGGGCTTCCGGAGCGGGCACGGGGCCGATGCTCTCACCTACCCTGACCGGGTGAGCATCGGAGCAGAGGGCAACGGCAAGCCGCGCAGCAACGACGTCACCGCGGGGGACCGCCGCGCTCCTGCGCGCGCCATGCTGCGCGCGGTCGGCCTGACCGACGACGACGTGGACAAGCCGCAGATCGGCATCGCGTCGTCGTGGAACGAGATCACGCCGTGCAACCTGTCGCTGGCCCGCCTGGCGGAGGCCGCGAAGGCAGGGGTCAACGCCTCCGGCGGCTTCGCCATGCAGTTCGGCACCATCTCGGTCTCCGACGCCATCTCGATGGGCCACGAGGGCATGCGCGCCTCGCTGGTGTCGCGCGAGGTCATCGCCGACTCGGTCGAGACCGTCGTCTTCGCCGAGCGGCTCGACGGCACCGTCACCCTGGCCGGCTGCGACAAGTCGCTGCCCGGGATGCTCATGGCCGCCGCGCGGCTCGACCTCGCCAGCGTGTTCGTCTACGCCGGCTCGACGCTGCCGGGCAAGCTCAAGGGCCTGGACGGTGAGGACCGCGACCTCACGATCATCGACGTGTTCGAGGCCGTCGGCGCCTGCGCCCGCGGCCTCATCTCCCGCGCGGAGCTGACCGCCATCGAGAAGGCCGCCTGCCCGGGTGAGGGCGCCTGCGGCGGCATGTACACCGCCAACACGATGGCCGCGGCCGCCGAGGCGCTCGGCATGGCGCTGCCCGGCTCGGCCGCCCCGCCCGCGGTCGACAAGCGCCGCGACGACATCGCGGCCCGCTCGGGCGAGGCGGTCGTGCGCCTGGTCAAGGCCGGCATCACCGCGCGCACGGTCATGACGAAGGAGGCGTTCGAGAACGCCATCACCGTCCTGATGGCGCTCGGCGGCTCCACCAACGCGGTGCTCCACCTGCTGGCCATCGCGCACGAGGCGAAGGTCGACCTGTCCTACGACGACTTCGTCCGCATCGGTGACCGCGTGCCGCACCTGGCCGACGTCAAGCCGTTCGGCCGGTACGTCATGACCGACATCGACCGCATCGGCGGCATCCCCGTCGTCATGAAGGCGCTGCTCGACGCCGGCCTGCTGCACGGCGACGTCATGACCTGCACCGGTCGCACGATGGCCGAGAACCTCGCCGAGATGGACATCGCGCCGCTCGACGGCGACGTGATCCGCTCGCTGAACGACCCGATCCACAAGACCGGCGGCATCACGATCCTGCGCGGCTCGCTCGCACCCGACGGCGCGGTCGTCAAGAGCGCCGGCTTCGACGGCGACGTCTTCGAGGGGCCGGCCCGGGTCTTCGACGGCGAGCAGGGCGTCATGGACGCGATCGAGCAGGGCTCCCTGGACAAGGGGTGCGTCGTCGTCATCCGCTACGAGGGGCCGAAGGGCGGTCCGGGCATGCGCGAGATGCTCATGGTGACGGGCGCCATCAAGGGCGCCGGCCTCGGCAAGGACGTGCTGCTGCTCACCGACGGCCGCTTCTCCGGCGGCACGACGGGCCTGTGCGTCGGCCACATCGCGCCGGAGGCCACCGACGGCGGGCCGATCGCGATGGTCGCTGACGGCGACACGGTCCGCCTCGACCTCGGGCGGCGCACCCTGGACCTGCTCGTCGACGCAGCCGTCCTGGACGAGCGTCGCGCCGGCTGGAAGCCCCTGGCGCCCCGCTACACGACCGGAGTGCTCGGCAAGTACGCCAAGCTCGTGGGCTCCGCCGCCCAAGGCGCCATCACCGGGTAGATGCACGGCGCGAGACGGCCCGTCCCACGTGTTGGGACGCCCGTCCCACCTGGCTTGACTCTGACCCGGTGCTGACGCACTCTGTTGGCGTGCTCACGCTCCTCGTAGTTCCCTAGCGCGCCCGCCGACCGGCAGACGCGCTCACCCCTCCGTGCCCCGGCACGAGGGGTTCTTTTTTGCCCTGACACCGCCCGCAGAAGGAAGTCCCGCAGATGTCCGAGTCCCTCACTGGAGCCCAGTCGCTCGTGCGCTCGCTCGAGAGCGTCGGCGCGGAGGTCGTCTTCGGCATCCCGGGCGGGGCGATTCTGCCGGCGTACGACCCGCTGTTCGACAGCAAGACGGTCCGTCACATCCTGGTGCGGCACGAGCAGGGCGGCGGCCACGCGGCCGAGGGCTACGCCCAGGCCACCGGCAAGGTCGGCGTCTGCATGGCCACCAGCGGCCCGGGCGCGACCAACCTCGTGACGCCGATCGCGGACGCCTACATGGACAGCGTGCCGATGGTCGCCATCACCGGTCAGGTGCCCAGCGCCTCCATCGGGACCGACGCGTTCCAGGAGGCCGACATCGTCGGCATCACGATGCCCATCACCAAGCACAACTTCCTGGTGCAGCACGTCGACGACATCCCGCGCACGATCGCGGAGGCCTTCCACCTGGCCAGCACGGGGCGGCCCGGCCCGGTCCTGGTCGACCTGCCCAAGGACATCCTGCAGGCGCAGGGCAGCTTCTCCTGGCCGCCCGTGCTGGACCTGCCGGGCTACCACCCGACGACCCGCCCGCACGCCAAGCAGATCCGCGAGGCGGCCCGGCTCGTCGCGTCGGCGCAGCGGCCGGTGCTGTACGTCGGTGGCGGCGTGCTCAAGGCCCGCGCGGCCGCCGAGCTGCGCATTGTCGCCGAGCTCACCGGCATCCCCGTCGTCACGACGCTGATGGCCCGCGGCGCCTTCCCCGACAGCCACCCCCAGCACCTCGGCATGCCGGGCATGCACGGCACGGTGGCCGCGGTGACCGCGCTGCAGAAGAGCGACCTGCTCATCTGCCTCGGCGCCCGTTTCGACGACCGCGTCACCGGCAAGCTCGACAGCTTCGCGCCCGGTGCCGCCGTCATCCACGCCGACATCGACCCGGCCGAGATCGGCAAGAACCGCACCGCCGACGTGCCGATCGTCGGCGACTGCCGCGAGACGATCGCCGACCTGGTCGTCGCGGTGCAGGAGGCCTACGCCGCCGGCACCCGCGCGGACCTCACCGGCTGGTGGCGCGAGCTCGACGGCTGGCGGCGCACCTACCCGCTGGGCTACGAGGAGCCGACCGACGGCTCGCTGGCGCCGCAGCACGTCATCACCCGCATCGGCCAGATCGCCGGCCCGGACGCCATCTACGCCAGCGGGGTGGGGCAGCACCAGATGTGGGCGAGCCAGTTCATCTCCTACGAGAACCCCTACACGTGGCTCAACTCCGGCGGCGCCGGGACCATGGGCTACGCGGTGCCTGCGGCCATGGGGGCCAAGGTCGGCCGCCCCGAGGCGGTCGTGTGGGCGATCGACGGCGACGGCTGCTTCCAGATGACCAACCAGGAGCTCGTCACCTGCGCGATCGAGGGCATCCCCATCAAGGTCGCCATCATCAACAACGGCAACCTCGGCATGGTG
>JBKJQM010000494.1:0-10738 GCA_046594005.1 Mycobacteriales bacterium | reverse complement strand
CGTCCACGTGACGACGCCGGACGCCGAGGGGTGGGGCGAGTGCGTCGCGATGGAGGAGCCGCTCTACAGCTACGAGTACGTCGACACGGCACAGGCCGTGCTCACTCAGCACCTCGTGCCGCGGCTCCTTGCCCTGGGCGACCGCGTCACCGCGGCCCGCGTCGCGCACGTGCTGGAGCCGGTCAAGGGGCACCCGATGGCCAAGGCCGCCCTGGAGCTGGCGGTGCTGGACGCTGAGCTGCGCGCTGCCGGTCGCTCCCTCGGCGACGACCTGGGGGCCGTGAAGGATCGCGTGCCGGCGGGCGTGAGCGTCGGGATCATGGACGAGGTGCCCCAGCTGCTCGACGCCGTGGAGGGCTACCTCGAGCAGGGGTACGTCCGCATCAAGCTCAAGATCGAGCCGGGCTGGGACCTCGAGCCGGTGCGCGCCGTGCGCGAGCGCTTCGGCGACATCGGCCTGCAGGTGGACGCGAACACCGCCTACACGCTCGGCGACGCGCGCCACCTCGCCGAGCTCGACCCGTTCGACCTGCTGCTCATCGAGCAGCCGCTGCCGGAGGACGACGTCCGCGGGCACGCCGAGCTGGCCAAGCAGATCCGCACGCCGGTCTGCCTGGACGAGAGCATCACCAGCGCGCGGTCCGCGGCGGATGCCATCGCGATCGGCGCCTGCAGCATCATCAACATCAAGGCCGGCCGGGTGGGCGGCTACCTCGAGGCGGTGCGCGTGCACGACGTCGCGCAGGCCAACGGCATCCCGGTCTGGTGCGGCGGCATGCTGGAGACCGGCCTGGGCCGCGCGGCCAACGTCGCCCTCGCGGCCCTGCCCGGATTCGTGCTGCCCGGGGACACGTCGGCGTCGGACCGGTACTACCGGCAGGACGTGACGACCGAGCCGTTCGTGCTGGAGGACGGGCACGTGCGCGTGCCGACCGGTGCGGGGCTGGGGGTGACGCCGGACCCGGACGTGCTGGCGGACCTCACGACCAGCGTCGAGCAGCTGCCGGTCTAGACGTCCGCGTCAGGGTTGCGGCTCCGCGAGGTCGCGCGTCAGCGCGCGGCCCAGCCAGCCGGCGGCGACCGCGAGCAGCAGCGGGAGCAGGAACACGCCCGGGTAGCGGAACCCGGCCTGCACCGCGGAGGCCACCGGCACGACCGCCTGCGGTGCGCCCGCCGCCGTCACCGGCGCCGGGCCGGAGCTCGCCGCCGGTGCCGGCTCCGCGGCCGCGGCCAGCTCGGGCGGGCCCACGGCTGACGAGGCCGGCAGTCCGAGGTCGAGGGCGCTCTCGACGGCCGGCGCGGGCGCGACGTCGGGTGCGGGCACTCGGGGCGCAGGCTGCGTTGCCGGGTCGACGGCGCTGCTCACGAAGGCCAGCGCGGCGCGGATCGGCACGACGCCCTCGCCGGTGCGCGTGCGCTGCGAGAACGCGACGTGCCAGCTGTCCGGGGCCGCGGTGCCGTCTGCGGGCACCAGCGCGAGCGCCCCGGGTGCCGACCCGGTGCGCCAGGCAGCCGCCAGGGCAGCCAGGTCCACGGTGAGGGCCGCGGGAGCCTGCGCGGTGCCGGCCACGAACCGCGCCGGCGCCGACGCGGTGGCGCAGTCCGCCTCCGGCGGGGCGGCGGAGCTGCCGTCCACGTCCATGACCTCCTCGTCGACCGCGCACGCCTGCAGCGCTGAGCTCTCGGGCGCCCTGGTGCCGTCCGTGGGGCCGTCGGCGATGGGCAGCAGCAGCGTGCCGCCCGTGGGCGACGTGCCGACGGTCAGCGGCCTGAGGTCGAGCCGCAGGTAGGTCCGCGCCTCCTCGACCCCGGCGTCCACCCCGACGTGCAGCGTGCCGGGCGCGTACGGGCTCGGGGAGGGCGGCAGCGGGACGCAGCCGGTCGGCAGCGCGCAGGCGGGCGTTGCGCGGTACCACGCCTCGGCCGCCGGCTGCACCGTCACGGTGCCCGTGCCGGCGGCGAGCGCCGGCAGAGCCGGACCCAGGGCGGCGACGGCGGTGAGCCCGGCGGCGGCCAGCAGCCGCGCGCCGCATCGCCGCCCGCGCCTCCGGCTCACGGTTCGAAGGGCGTGGACGTGTACCTGATGCACGTGCAGCCCTCGTCGAACTTCAGGGCCCGGAACAGCGCGACGCCATCGTGCTGACCCCGCCCGATGCGGTTGCCGAAGCTGAACGGCGAGCGGTAGCTGGTGCCGAGCGACTCACCTGCGGCGATCATGCCGGGCAGCGTGGTGCCGGCGGTCGCCTTGTTGAGGACGGCCTCGGCGAAGTACGCCATGTTGCAGGCGTTCACCGCCAGCGACTGGGTCTGGCCCTGCCCGACGGGCAGGCCCTTCTTCTTCATCGTCGCGAAGCAGCGTTCGCGCACGGGATTCGGGGGGATGCCCTGGTCGTTGGACCCGGCGGTGTCGAAGGAGTCGACCGCCAGCATGCCGACGAGCTGGTCCTGCGGGTGGCTCTCGAAGTCGGGCACGTTGTTGCTGTTGAAGCCGTACCGCGGGTAGTACCGCTGGCTCTTGGCGTTCTGCAGGAACAGCAGCGTCAGCCCGGCGCCGGCGAAGATGCCCGCCGGCCCGTCGCCGATGAAGACGTGGTCGATGCCCTTCTGCTGGAAGGCGAGCACCGCGTTGCTGATGGCCGCGCTGGCGTCGGCGAGGGCGCCGGCGTTCTGCGGCACCGCGATGTAGCGGACGAGCTCGTCCTTGAGCCCCGCACCCGCGAGCCCCTTCAGGTAGCCGTTCTTCATGGCGTAGCGGTACTCGTTGTCGTCCCAGGTGATGAGGCCGATCTTGCCGGACGGCCACTTCCCGCCAGGCTTCTGCCAGCCCGCCTTGACCATCGACTTCACGGTCACCTCGAACAGCCGCTCGGTGCGGATCGAGCCGGGGGCGAACAGGTTGGGGAACTGTTCGTACACCGGCCCGGTGCCGCCGGCGCCGTTGACCAGGATGCCGGCCTTCTTGGCGCACTCGTACGCGATGGGCCCACGGAAGTTGATGATCAGGACCTTGTTGTCCTTGGTCCAGGTCTCGCAGGCGGCCTGCGCGGAGGCGTCGATGTTGTCGGAGACGCTGATCTCGTGGAAGACCGGGACGAGCTTGCGCCCGCCGAGGACGCCGCCGCGGGCGTTCACCTCGTCCAGCGCTGCCCGGTAGTAACGGGTGGTGTCGCCGGGATCCTCGCCTGCTGCGCCCGCTGCGGCGTTCCCGGCCGCGCAGTCGTTGCAGTACGGGATGCCCAGCGCGACGGTCTTGGCCGTCACGCCCGGTCCGACCGGGCCGCTGCCGACCGAGCCGCGGCCGGGCGCCGGAGCGGGAGCGGTACCGGCGCCGGCCGGTCCGGAGACCGAGCCGCCGGATGAGGAGGACGTCGTGCCTGCGCTGCCCGTGCTCCCGGTCGTGCCGGCTGCGCTGCCGGCACCGAAGGTGCCCGTGGTGGTGCCGGCGACGGCGCCGGTGCTCGTGCCAGCGGTACCGGCACCGGTGCTGGTGCCCGGTGCGGTCACGCCCGGTGCGCTCAGACCGTCGCCGCCGAGCTCGGGCGCGATCGCACCCGCGGCGCCGCCGGCCGCGGGGACCCCGCCGGCCGTCGTCTGGACGGTGGAGCCGCACGCCGCCGTCGCCAGGGCGCTGGCGAGCAGCAGTCCGAGGGCGCGGGTGCGGTGGGCGGGACGACGGGTCACGAGTGCCTCCTGGTTCGACGCTCTGTTCGACGTGGAGACGCGGCGGCCCTGCCGCGCAGCGCAACGGGTGCCACCGGTCGACCATGCCCGACGCGGGCTTCTCTGTGCTCGTCCACCTCGACGAAGCCGCGCGCGCCGGTTGTTCCGGTCGGACGAGCCTGCCGGCCGGACGTCAGCGGGCGCCGCCGACTCGTCGGAGACGACGAAGCGACCGGATGTGGTTCTCGGTGCCGGACGAAGCGCTGGCGCTCCGCCGCCGGGAGCCTGTGCCCGTGACCTCGACCCTGCCGGACACCTCCGCGGTGGCGGCGGCCTGCGCGGACGCCGAGCGGGCGGCGGTTCGCGCCGGGGTGCGGGTCCAGTCGCTGGACACCCTCGCTGCCGTGCAGGACGCGGCAGCCCTGCTGTCGCGGGTGTGGCGCACCGACCTCGCCACGCCCCCGCTCAGCGCCGAGGTCATGCGGGCGGTCGAGCACGCCGGTGGCTACGTCGTCGGGGCCTATGCCGAGGACGTGCTGGTCGGCGCCTCCTCCGGCTTCCTCGGCATCGGGGCGGACGCGCGGCCGGTGCTGCACTCGCACATCTCGGGTGTGGTGCAGCAGGGCCGCGGCATCGGCATGGCGCTGAAGCAGCACCAGAAGGCCTGGGCGCTGCAGCGCGGGATCGCCGCGATCACGTGGACCTTCGACCCGCTGGTCCGGCGCAACGCCTGGTTCAACCTGGTGAAGCTCGGCGCCACGGGCGTGGAGTACCTGCCGGACTTCTACGGCCCCATGACCGACGGCGTGAACGGCGGTGAGAGCAGCGACCGGCTGTTCACGCGCTGGGACCTCGGCTCGACGCCGACCGGTCCGCTCGACGACGCCGGCGGCGCGCTGCTGCTCGACGACGTCGACGGAGCGCCGCGTCCCACCTCGCACTCGCCCGGCGACAGCGCCCGACTGCTGCTCCGCCTGCCCGTGGACGTCGAGGCGCTGCGTGCCAGCGACCCGGCCACGGCCACGGCCTGGCGGCTCGCCGTCCGGCGGGCGTTGGTCCCGGCCTTCGCGGACGGGTTCATCGTGCGCGGCATGACGCGCGATGCGCGTCTCGTGCTGGCCCGCTGACGGACCCGTAGCCCGGCGGTCTCAGGTCTCGGTCGACACCCGCGGGGTGGCGCGGGCGCCGAAGTGCACGTAGCGCTGGCCGTCGAGGTCGAAGAAGACCATCGCCGTCCACGCCTCGTCGTTCTCGCCCTTCGCGAGCAGCACCTCGTCGTCGTGCGGGAGCACCGTCATCGGCGGCGGCACCGGCTGTCCCTCGGACAGCGGCCCGGTGCCGCGGACGGCCAGCTCCAGCCCACCGGCCTCCGCCGGCCGGACCGTCATCTCGACGCCCTCGCGGACGTAGCGCCCCACGAACCTCTCCGGCTGAGTGACCGTCGTGTCTGCCCGCGGCTCGGGCCGCTGCGGGACCTCGATCCCGGCGAGGGCGCTGAAGAGCTCGCCGAACAGGCTCTCGAACAGGTCCCGCGGGTGGGCGCCGCCGTTGGTGAGCAGCGCGACCGACAGGCCGGCGTCCGGCACCGACCGCTGGAACGCGCCCTGGCCCAGGGTCGCGCCGTCGTGGCCGATCACGGTGCGGCCGTCCCACGTCATGAGGATCCAGCCCAGGCCCCAGTGCGAGCCGAGGGTGTACGGGTCCGGGATCTGCACCTGCGGTGACTGCATGGCGGCGACGCTCTGCGCGGACAGCACGCGCGTGCCGTCGGCCGTGGTCCCGCCGTCGAGGTGCATCTGCACGAACACCAGCAGGTCCCGCGCTGTCATGTGGATGAGGCCGGCCGGTCCGCAGGACCGGAAGATGCCCCACTGCGGCGTGACCACCGGACCGTCCGCGCCGGGCGGCACGATGTGGCCCGTCGCGGCTCCGTGCAGCAGCGCCTCCTCGGGCAGCGTGCCTGCGGTGTCGAGGCCGAGCGGCGTGAGGAGCCGCTCGCGCAGCACCTCGTCCCACGTCTGCCCGCGCAGCACCTCCACCAGCCGGCCGAGCAGGCTGTAGCCGGAGTTGCAGTACGACATCGTCGCGCCCAGCGGGTGCACCTGCGTCAGCCGGGCCATCGCGGCGACGTACTTCTCGAGGTTGTCGTCCCCCCGCCCGGTGTCGAGGAACAGGTCGCCGTCGATGCCGCTGGTGTGGGCGAGCAGGTGCCGCGCGGTGACCTGCTGCGAGACGCCGGGGTCGGCCACCGCGAACTGCGGCAGGTGCCGAGCGATCGGCTCGTCGAGGTCGAGCAGGCCGTCGTCCACCAGCTGCATCACGAGGGTCGCCGTCCAGACCTTGGTGATGGAGCCGATCTGGAACAGGCTGTCCGGCGTCGCCGGCTGCGAGGTGCGCAGGTTCAGCACGCCGGTGGCGCCCTCGGCCGTCTCGTCGCCGTGCCGTACCGCGAAGGTCGCGCCGACGACACCGTGCTTGTCGGCGAGCGCGTCCAGGCGCTCCTGCCAGTGCTGCGCGTCCAGTGCCACGGTCGTGTCGCTCCTCGGTAGGCGTTCCTGCAGGGTGGTGGACGTGCGGGCCGGTCGCTTCGTCGCCGGGGCAGACGCTCTCCGCGGTCGTTCGTACGGGTGGACAGGTCAGCGCACGCTGACGCTCACAGCCAGCCGGCTGCGTCGAGGTTGCGGGAGATGCGGTCCTCCAGCCGGGCGAGCACGGGGGCGGGTCCCTTCCACGAGCCGAGCAGCTGGACGTGCTCGATGGCGGCGTCGGCGAGCTCCGGCGTCACGGTGCTGTCGATCCGCAGGATGCCGACGACGAAGACCCGCAACCGCTCGCCCTTCGCGACCACCTCCTCCAGGTGGCCGCGGCTGAGCAGCATCACGCCCAGGCAGGTGGCGTTCTTCGTGACGCGGTGCAGCGCCGGCTCGTGCAGCTCGGTGACGGCACGGACGCCGGCGCGGATCAGGTCCGAGCGGGTGGTGAACAGGCCCTGCGCGACGAGGACGTCGATCGCCCCCAGCTCCGCCGCGCTCAGGTTGACGCAGACCTTCTCGGTCTCCATGGACCCCCCCTCTGGATAACCACAGGAGTACAGCGGGACACCAAGAGGAGTCAAGGAGGAGCCTCGTGCACCGTCCGACGCGACGAAGATCCTCCGCGCGCCCTGGTCGGAGCGGACGAAGATGCCGGACGCCCCACGGTCCACGATGCCTGTCAGGACGACCCGGAGGAGGGGACATGGCGGAGAGCCCGCTGCAGGAGGCACTGGATGCGCTGCTCGCGGAGCACGGGGTGCCGGGAGTGGCCGTCGGTGTGGTGCACGACGGCGTGGAGCACTACGCCTACGCCGGCGTCACGTGCACGGAGCACCCGTTGCCGGTGGACGAGCGGACGCTGTTCCAGTTCGGGTCGACCGGCAAGACCTACACGGCGACGGCACTCATGCGCCTGTCCGACCAGGGCCGCGTCGACCTGGACGCGCCGGTCCGCACCTACCTGCCCGAGCTGACGCTCCGGGACGAGGACGTCGCCGCCCGCGTCACCGTGCTGCAGCTGCTCAACCACACCGCCGGGTGGGAGGGCGACATGATGGAGAACACCGGGGACGGCGACGACGCCCTGGAGAGGTACGTCGCCAAGATGGCCGACATCCAGCAGGTGAGCCCGCTGGGGGAGTCGGTCTCCTACAACAACGCAGCGCTCTCGGTGGCCGGCCTCCTGATCGCCCGCGTCTGCGGGACGACGTACGAGCAAGCGGTCCGCGACCTGCTGCTCGAGCCGCTCGGCATGGACATGACGTTCTTCTTCCCCACTGAGATCATGACGCGGCGGTTCGCGGTCGGCCACAACTCGGCCGAGGACGGCACGATCAGCATCGCTCGGCCGTGGGCGATGCCCCGTGGCAACGCGCCCGCCGGCGGCATGAGCGCGACCGCACGCGACCAGATCGCCTGGGCGCGCTTCCACCTCGGCGACGGCACCGCCGCAGACGGCACCCGCGTGCTGGAGGAGCAGACGCTGCTGCGCATGCAGCAGCCGACGGCCGAGACCCCTGGCAGCGCACTCGGTGACGCCGTCGGCATCAGCTGGCTGCTCGGCGAGACCGGCGGTGTCCGCACCGTCGGGCACGGGGGTACGACCAACGGCCAGCACTCGGACTTCACGATGGTGCCGGAGCGCGGCTTCGCCGTCACGTCGCTCTCGAACTGCGGCCCGAACGGACCTCAGCTGAACAAGGCGATCACCGCATGGGCGCTCGAGCACTACCTGGGTGTGGTGGAGCAGGAGCCCGAGCCGCTGAGCCTCGAGCAGTCCGAGCTCGCGCCGTACGCCGGCACGTACGAGACGATCGCGGCCGAGGTCGACGTCGTCGTCGACGGCGGTCGCCTGGCTGCGTCCGTCCGCATGAAGCCGGCCATGGCCGCCGCCCTGCGCGAGAGCGGCGAAGAGGTACCGGACCAGCCGCCGATCCCGCTCGCCCTGCTGGCCGGCGAGGGCGACCGGTACGTCGTGCCGGACGGCCCGGGGAAGGGGATGAAGGGCTACTTCACGCGGTCCGCCGACGGCGCGGTCGACGGCGTGCACCTCGGCGGACGGCTCGCGACGCGGACCGCTCCCGTCCCCGCGTGACGGTGCGCGTCAGCTACGACGTCCGCGTGCCTGCGCGCGACGGCGTCGAGCTGTCCGCCGACGTGTGGCGGCCGGACACCGACGCGCCGGTGCACGTCGTGCTGTCGCGCACGCCCTACAACAAGAACAACGAGCGGGCGGCGCGCTTCGGGAAGCTGTTCGCCGACCACGGCTTCGCCTTCGTGATGATGGACGTGCGCGGTCGTGGCGACTCCGACGGGCAGTTCTCGCCGTACGTCAACGACGCCCGGGACGGCGTCGACGTCATCGCCTGGCTGGCGGAGCAGGACTGGTGCAGCGGCAGCGTCGCCACCCTCGGCGGGTCCTACGGCGGGCTCATCCAGTGGCTCACGGCGCTGCACCGGCCGCCGGCGCTCAAGGCGATGATCACCATGGTGTCGCCCTCGGACCCGTTCGTGGAGTTCCCGACGGGCACGCCCATCCCGATGATGCTGAGCTGGCATCGGCTCACGCACGGCCGGGTGATGCAGCACCTCGGCGACGTCGACTGGGAGAGCGTCTACCGGCACCTGCCGCTGAGGACGATGGACGAGGCCGCTGGTTTCACCGCGCCGCACTGGCGTGAACAGCTCGATCACCCTGTCCTGGACGGCTTCTGGGCCCCCAAGCAGTACCAGGACCGGCTCGGTGAGCTCGACCTGCCCGTGCTGCACGTCAGCGGCTGGTACGACGACGAGCAGGTCGGCACACCGGTGAACTTCTCGCGCATGGTGGACGGCGGGGCGGCAGGTCAGCAGCTGCTGATGGGGCCGTGGGGGCACGCCGTCAACACCACCCGCCAGCTGGGCGAGGTCGACTTCGGTGCGCACTCGCTCATCGACCTCGAGCGCTACTGGCTGCGCTGGCTGGACGCGCAGCTCGACGGCGCGCCGTGGGAGGACGCTCCGGTGCGCCTGTTCGTGATGGGGACGAACGAGTGGCGCGACAGCGACGTGTGGCCACCGCCCGGGATGGAGCTGCGCCCGCTCCACCTGCGCAGCGACGGCGCCGCGAACAGCCGCCTCGGGGACGGCCGGCTGACGTGGGAGCCGCCGGCGCAGGACGAGCCGGACGACAGGTACGAGTACTCACCGGAACGGCCGGTGCCGTTCCTCACCGGCATCACGTCGGCGCAGCTCGGCGGACCCGACGACTACTCTGCGGTGGAGCTGCGCGGAGATGTGCTCGTCTACAGCACCGAGCCCCTCGACGATCCGCTGCAGCTGATCGGCCCGCTCACGCTGGTGCTGCACGCCAGCACCTCGGCACCCGACACCGACTGGGTCGCGCGGCTGCTCGACGTCCACCCGACCGGCTTCGCCCAGCGACTGACCGACGGGCTGGTGCGCGCGCGCTACCGCGACGGCTTCGATGCCGAGCGGCTGCTCGAGCCGGGCCAGCACGTGCGGTACGAGATCGACCTGTGGCACACCGCGCACGTGTTCCTTCCGGGCCACCGGCTGCGGGTCGAGGTGACGAGCAGCGCCTTCCCGAAGTACGACCGCAACCTCAACACCGGCGAGCCGCTGGCCACCTCCACGCGGATGGAGATGGCCTCGCAGGTGGTGCACCACGACGCGGCCCGACCCTCGCACCTGCTCTGCCCGGTCGTCCCGCTGCAGAGCGTGCCGCCAGCCGTACCGTGACGCCGCCGTTGCGGCCGTGCAGGCTGAAGGGCTGAGGTCAGCCGCGTCGGCTGCGCGGTGCCGCCGTGACGTGCATGCGCTCGCCCTGCGGCCCGAACAGCGCGAGCAGCTCGACCGGTGTCCGCTGCGCCGATCCGAGCGCGTGCGGCACGTGCGTGTCGAACTCCGCGGCCTCACCGGGACCGAGCTCGAGGTCCTGGTCGCCCAGCAGCAGCCGGAGCCGACCGTCGAGGACGTAGAGCCACTCGTACCCCTCGTGCGACTGCAGCTCCGGGCTCCCGGTCAGCGCCGGCAGCAGCAGCTTCACCGCCTGCAGCCCGCCCGTCCGCTGGGACAGCGGGATCATCGTGATGCGGCCGCGGGTCACCGCCTTGAGCCGCACGCGGGGGTCACCGACCTCGGGCGCGCCGACCAGGTCGTCGAGCGGGATCCGGTAGGCCTTCGACAGCGGCAGCAGCAGCTCGAGGGTCGGCTTGCGCAGCCCGGACTCGAGTCGGGACAGCGTGCTCACCGAGATGCCGGTCAGCTCCGCGACCTCGCGCAGCGTCCGCTCGCCGCGGGCCCGCCGCAGCCGCGGGCCCACCTCCGGCAGCGCGCTCACCGGCGCCGAGCGAGCACCACGCTGTCGAGCAGCTCGGCGTGCTGGTCGTCCGGACCGGTGGCGGCCCGCGCCACCTCCTGGGCCTCCAGGACCTCCCACCCGTCGTCCAGCGCGAGGTCGCGCAGGACCGTCTCCGGTGATGGCATGAGCGCCGGGTCCGGGCGGTGCGTGGACCAGGGCGGCGGGGCCGCGTGACCGACGA
>JBKJQM010000183.1:0-5619 GCA_046594005.1 Mycobacteriales bacterium | reverse complement strand
CAGGTTGGTCGCGTCGAGCGGCACCTGCTCGGCCCCCGGGCCGTCCACGGTGACGGTCAGCTCGTCGGCGCGGGACAGGACGACCTCGTCGTACAGCCCCACGGCATGGAACACCGTGGTGAGGTCGTGGAAGCCGTCCGCGCGCAGCTGTCCCACGGACAGGTGCAGGTTCACCTTGGCCGGAGCGCGCACCGTGACGCGGTCGTGCGGACGGCGGGACAGGACGGGCTCCAAGCGCTTCGGGGGGTTCTTCAGGGTACGGACACGGCGAGCTGTGCTGTGCAGTGTTCAGGTGGCCGCGAGGCGCGCGAAGTCCTCGACGCCCAGGACCTCCCCCCGCGCACCGGGGTCGATGCCTGCCGCCCGCAGCCGCTCCTCGGCCGCGGGTGCCGAGCCGGCCCACCCCGCCAGCGCCGCGCGCAGCGTCTTGCGGCGCTGCGCGAAGGCGGCGTCCACCGCCGCGAACGTCGCGGCCCGGTCCCCCGCCGGAGGCTCGCGCCGCGTGAAGGCGACCAGCCCGCTGTCGACGTTGGGGGCCGGCCAGAACACGTTGCGACCGATGGCGCCTGCACGCCGGACGTCGGCGTACCAGGCGGCCTTCACCGACGGGATGCCGTACGTCCTGCTGCCCGGCGGCGCGGTCAGCCGGTCGGCGACCTCGGCCTGCACCATCACCAGGCCGGTGCGCAGCGACGGCAGGTGCTCCAGCAGCCGCAGCAGCACCGGGACCGCCACGTTGTACGGGAGGTTGGCCACGAAGGCGGTGGGCGGCGGACCGGGCACACCGGTCAGCGTCAGGGCGTCCTGCAGCACGACCTCGAGCCGGTCGGCGCGCATCGGCAGTCGCGCCTGCACGGTCGCGGGCAGCTCGCCGGCCAGCACCGGGTCGATCTCGACCGCGACGACGCGGTCGGCGAGCTCGAGCAGGCCGAGCGTCAGCGACCCGAGGCCCGGGCCGACCTCGACCACGACGTCGTCGACCCCGACACCGGCGACGCGCACGAGGCGCCGCACGGTGTTGGGGTCGATGACGAAGTTCTGCCCGAGCGTCTTGGTCGGGCGCAGGTCGAGCCGGGAGGCCAGCGCCCGTACGTCAGGAGCGGTGAGCAGTCCCTGCTGGTCGGCCATGCGACATGTCTACGTGTAGAGGTACTTGCCGCAGACGGGCCACTGGCCGGAGCCGGACCGGTTGAGGAGCACCTTGGCCCGGTAGGTCTGCTCGCTCGGGCTCGCGTTGATCGGGTCGCCGGAGCCGCCCACGCCGCGCCAGGTCGACATCGAGAACTGGTACAGGCCGCGGTACGCGCCGCTGCTGCTGACCGCACGCGGGTTGCCGCCTGACTCGCAGTTCGCCAGCGCCGGCCAGTTGAGGCTGTCGGCGCCGCCGGTGCTCTGGCGGGCGGCCGAGGAGGTCGAGCCGCCGGTGCTCGTCGCGGCGCGGGCCTTGGTGCCGACGGCCAGCACGCGGGTGACCGGCGCCGTGGTCGTCGTGCTGCTGACGACCTTCGTGCTCTCGAGCGCGCCGTTGGCGAGGATCCGGACGACGGTGCGCCGGGCACTGCCGGTCTTGCCGGCGGTGAGGACCTTCGTCTCGCCCTTGGTCATCGTGGCGTCGGGGCGGCGCTCGGTGGCGTACGGCAGCACGACGGTCTCGACGGCCCGGAGGGTGGAGATGCGGGTGACCGTGATGACCAGGCCGTTGGACAGCCCGAGGGCGCGCGGGTGCGACAGGCGGTCGTCGCGGTCGAGGTTCACGCCCGCCTCGATCAGCGCGTCGCGGACGGTCGCGGCGGCCGTCGTGCGGCGGTCGCTGGCCCCGTCGTGGTTGATCCGGATGATCTTGGGGGTGGTCACCGCGAGGCGGAAGCCGTCGAGCGGGAGCGCGCGCGAGCGGGAGGCCGATAGCGCGAGGTCCTGGCCGCGCAGACCGACCTGGGTCAGGGCCTCGTCGACGGAGGACGCGGTCACCCAGACGGTGCGGGGCTTCCCGTCGACGACGAGCTGCAGCTGACGGCCACGGCGCAGGGCCACGGTGGCCCCGTCGTCCACGGAGGTGGCGGCGGCGGGGACGAGCAGGTCGTGCGAGCCGGCGGACAGGCCGGCTGCCGACAGGACGTCGGCGACGGTCCCGCCGCGGAAGTCGACCTGGCGGGACTGCCCGTCCACGGTGACCGTGGCGGTCTTGCCGGTGACCGTCCAGGCGACGCCGCTGGCCAGCATCGCGGTGAGCGCAACGCCCACGACGACGGGCACGACGGGCTTGCGGAAGGCGGAGGAGAAGCGGGACACAGGGCTCCGAACAGAGTGCTTCCCGGGCACAGGGACAGCCGCGCAGGCCGAGCACCACCCCTTCCGGGGTGGGTGGCGTGGCAGCCGGTGGAACGTCCTGATCCGGCGACTGGGACACAACGCTACGTGTCGATCTGATGACAGACAACGGTGGGGTGGGGGATCGGCACCTTCCGAGGGGCCGTACGAGGGCTGGAGTGGGGGAACGCTGCAGGTCAGGGCCCTGATCTGCGCGCTGTTGTGAACCCGCTCACGAATGCCCGGTTCGTCCCCCGGCGGCGCTGTCGTTCAGGGCAGAGGGGTGCCTGCCGATGTTCTGCACGCACCTCCCTGACGGCGCTCCAGGACGGACCCCATGACCGGCGAGACGGACCGGCGCCCTCCCCGGCTGCCGTTCGTCCTGGTGTCGGCGGCGCTGCTGCTCGTCGGACTCGTGCTGCTTGCCGGCCCCGGCGACTCGCGCGCGGTGCTGGTCGTCGACGACCTCGCCCAGCTGGTCCTCGCCGCTGCCGCCTGCGCCAGCCTCGGGCTCTGCGCCCGGCGCGCCTCGGGTCGCCTTCGGCACTGCTGGGCGGCGCTGTCGCTCGGCTGCGCCTCGTGGGCGGCCGGCCAGGCGGTCTGGTCCTGGTACGAGCTGGTCCTGGGACGCGAGACGCCCTTCCCGTCGGTCGCGGACGTCGGCTTCCTCGGCTTCCCGGTGTGCGCCGCCGTGGCCCTCCTGCTCCACCCGGCAGGCGGCGGTCGGGCAGACGGGCGGCGGCGGCTGCTCGACGGCCTCACCGTCGCGGCCGCGCTCGGGCTCGTGTCCTGGTCGACTGCCCTGGGCGCCGCGGTCAGCGAGGGCTTCGACGACGCGCTCGCCTCCGCCGTCGGCATCGCCTACCCCGCGGCGGACCTGGTCGTGCTCACGCTCGTCGTGCTGCTGCTCGTCCGCGCACCCGCAGCGCGTGGCCCGCTCGCCGCGCTCGCGGCCGGTGTCGCCGGCATCGCCGTGTCCGACAGCGCGTTCCTCGTCCTGACCTCGACCGGCCGGTACGGCGCCGACGACCACGCGGTCAGCCTCGGCTGGTGCCTGGGGTTCGGACTGCTCGCCCTCGCGCCGCTGCTCCACTCGGACGACCTGTCGCTGGCCCGCCCCGCGTCGGCGCCGCGCCGCTTGGCAGTGCTGCCGTACGCCCTGGTCGCGGTCGTCGCCCTGCTGCTCGTCGCCGCCCCGCTGGTGCTCGACCGCAAGGCCGGCCCGGTCGACCTCGCGCTGGGTCGGCTCACCGTGCTGCTCGTGCTGGTGCGGCAGTTCGTCACGGGCCGCGACAACGCGCGGCTCGTCCGCGAGCTCGCGGCGCAGGAGGTCGAGCTGCGCCACCAGGCCTTCCACGACGGGCTCACCGGCCTGGCCAACCGCGCCCTGTTCGGCGACCGCGTCGCGCACGCCCTCGAGCTGCACCGTCGGGACCGACGCCCGCTCACGGTGCTGTTCTGCGACCTCGACGACTTCAAGCTCGTCAACGACACCCTCGGGCACGCCGGCGGAGACGCGCTGCTCGTGCAGGTGGCCCAGCGGCTCCGCGGCGCCCTGCGCTCCGGCGACACGCTCGCGCGCCTCGGCGGGGACGAGTTCGCAGTCCTGCTCGAGGACCGCGGCGACCCGCTGGCGGTGTCGACGAAGGTGGTGGACGCGCTCCGCGCACCGTTCGCCGTGGCCGGCAGCCGTGTGGCGGTCTCGGCCAGCGTCGGGGTCACCTGCGTCCGGACCGACGTCGAGACGCCGACCGCCGACCGGCTGCTCGCCCAGGCGGACACCGCGATGTACGCCGCCAAGCGGGGCGGCAAGGGCTCCTCGCGCGCCTTCGAGCCGGGCATGGAGCTCGACGAGCTGGCCGAGGGAGCGCTCGCGGCAGACCTCGAGGACGCGGTGCGGGAGCGCCGGGTGGAGCTCGCCTTCCAGCCGATCGTCGACCTCGGCACCGGGCGGGTCGAGGGCGTGGAGGCCCTCGCGCGCTGGACGCGGAACGGGCAGCCCGTCCCCCCGGACGTCTTCATCCCGGTCGCCGAGCGCACCGGCCTCATCGTCCCGCTGACCGCGCTGGTGCTGGACCTCGCCTGCGCCCAGGCCGCCCGCTGGCAGGAGGGGGGCGGACCCTCGTCCCTCCGGGTCGGCGTCAACCTGTCGCCGTGCTCGATCACCGACCCGGAGCTCCCGGCCCAGGTCGCGGACGTCCTCGCGCGGCACGGGCTCCGCGGCACGGCGCTGGCTCTCGAGATCACCGAGACGGCCCTGCTCTCCGACCCCGGCGCGGCCCGCATCGTCTGCCAGGCGCTGCGCGAGCAGGGCGTGCACCTGTCGCTCGACGACTTCGGTGTCGGCTACTCCTCGCTCGCGCACCTGAACGCGCTGCCGCTCGACAGTCTCAAGCTCGACCGCGCGTTCCTGGAGACGCTGGACACCGACGAGCGGCAGGCCCGCTTCACCCGCGCCGTGCTGCGGCTGGCCGACGACCTGGGCGTGGAGGTGATCGCCGAGGGCGTTGAGCGGCGCGAGCAGCTCGTGCGGCTGCAGGCCCTCGGGTGCGTGTACGCCCAGGGCTACCTGCTGGGGCGTCCCGCACCGGCCGACGAGCTGACGGCGCTGCTGCGGTCGGGGCTGCTGCTGGGCGTCCCGCAGCAGCGCTAGTAGGAGAAGGCCCGCCGGCCGTTGTCGGCGAGCACGCGGCACAGCTCCTCGAGCTCGAGGCCCGTGGTCTCGGCGAGCGACCGGACCGTCAGCGGCACGAGGTACGGCGCGTTCGGCCGGCCGCGGTACGGCATCGGCGTGAGGAAGGGCGCGTCGGTCTCCACGAGCAGCAGCTCCGGCGGCGCGACGCGCGTGGCGTCGCGCAGGTCGTCGTTCGGCCGGAAGGTGACCGGCCCGGCGAAGCTCATCCAGAAGCCGTGCTCCGCGCAGGTCCGGGCCATCGCGGCGTCACCCGAGAAGCAGTGGAAGACGACCCGGTCCGGAGCGCCCTCGTCGAGCAGCACCCGCAGGACGTCGTCGTGGGCGTCCCGGTCGTGGATGACCAGCGTCGTGCCGGTGCGCTTGGCGATGGCGATGTGCGCGCGGAACGACTCCTCCTGCAGGCGGTGCCCCTGCGCGGACTCGGTGCGGAAGTGGTCGAGTCCGGTCTCCCCCACCGCCTTGACCTGGGGCAGCGCGGCGAGCGCCTCGATCTCGCGCAGCGCCTCGTCGGTCGCCGCGCCGCGACCGGCCTCGTTCGGGTGCAGCGCCACGGCGGCGTGCACCTGCTCATACCGCTCCGCCAGCTCCGCCGACCACCGGCTGGACGGCAGGTCGAC
>JBKJQM010000123.1:0-2712 GCA_046594005.1 Mycobacteriales bacterium | reverse complement strand
GGCAACGGCTACACGACCGAGCGCCGCGTGGAGCGCTACTGGCGAGATGCCCGGCTGACGACCATCTTCGAGGGCACCAGCGAGATCCAGCGGCGCATCATCAGCGACCGGCTGCTGCCGCGCGCATGAGCGGCCCGCTGCTGGCCGAGGTGCGGCGCGCCCGTACGTCGGACGTCGCCGGCATCCGCGCCCTCGTCGACACGTACTCGCCGGAGCGACGGCTGCTGTCCAAGGCGACGGTGACGCTGTACGAGGACGTCCAGGAGTTCTTCGTCGCCGTCGACGGCGACCAGGTGGTGGGCTGCGGCGCCCTGCACGTCATGTGGGAGGACCTGGCCGAGGTGCGGACGCTGGCCGTCACGCCCCGGGCGGTCGGCAAGGGCGTCGGCGCGGCTCTGCTCGAGCGGCTGGTCGACAACGCCACCGAGCTCGGGGTGCGCCGGCTGTTCTGCCTCACCTTCGAGACGGACTTCTTCGGCAAGCACGGCTTCGTCCCGCTCGAGGACGCCGTCGTCGACCCGTACGTCCAGGCCGAGCTGCTTCGGTCCGCGGACGAAGGGGTCGCGGAGTTCCTCGACCTCGAGCGGGTCAAGCCCAACACCCTCGGCAACACCCGGATGCTGCGCGTCCTGGAGGCCTGAGCCACCCGCCACTCCCGGGATGATCTTCCGCATCTGGTCGGGGACACGCCGTGCCAGACCACCATCCGGTGACGCTCGCGGGGCCGCGCGGGGCTGGCGGAACAAACGGCCCCCGGCGTACGCTGAGATGGTCGTTGCACACGCAACGAACTTCGGAGGAGTCGACATGCCCGCTGTCACCGCTGACACCCTGACCCTCGCCCGGGTCCCGCGCGCCGGACTCGGCGACGTGGAGCGCCCCGTCCTGGGGATCACCACCGCGCCGCAGGGCTTCGAGGGGGAGGGCTTCCCGGTCCGCCGCGCCTTCGCCGGCATCCAGCCGCGCTTCCTCGACCCCTTCATCATGATGGACCAGATGGGCGAGGTGGAGTACGCGCCTGGGGAGCCGAAAGGCACCTCCTGGCACCCGCACCGCGGCTTCGAGACCGTCACCTACATCATGGACGGCGCCTTCCAGCACCAGGACAGCCACGGCGGCGGCGGCTTCATCCAGGACGGCGCCACCCAGTGGATGACCGCCGGCGGCGGGATCCTGCACATCGAGACGCCCCCGGTCGAGCTGGTCCGCAGTGGCGGCACGTTCCACGGCGTCCAGCTGTGGGTCAACCTGCCCGGTCGTCTCAAGATGACCGAGCCCGCCTACCAGAACCTCGAGGGCTCGGACGTCGCGCTGCTCGCCTCCGACGACGGCGGCGCGCTGCTGCGCGTCATCGCGGGCGACATCGCGGGCAATCAGGGACCCGGTTCGACCCGCACCCCCATCGCCTTCGTGCACGCGTCCATCACGCCCGGCGCGCAGCTGTCGATGCCGTGGGAGCCGACCTTCAACTCCCTGGTCTACGTGCTGTCCGGCCGCGGCCGCATCGGCGCGGAGGGCTCCCCGATCCGCACCGGTCAGACCGCGGTGCTCGGTGCCGGCGACCACCTCACGATCCGCGCCGACGACACGCAGGAGGGCCGGCACCCGCAGCTCGAGGTCCTGCTGCTCGGCGGCGAGCCGATCCGCGAGCCCGTCGCGCAGTACGGCCCGTTCGTGATGAACACCCGCGCGGAGCTGCAGCAGGCCGTGGACGACTTCAACTCCGGCCGCTTCGGCCAGATCCCGGCCGGCGCGCTGATGCCGCACACGGGGAACTAGCCCCCGCGGCCGCCGACGGCCGCTGTCCCCCTCGGACGGCGGCCGTCGTGCTGTCCGGGTCCCGTCAGCGGCGGCGGTAGAGGGCGGCGGCCGTCGCGGTCGCCAGGTTGAGGCTGCTCACCCCGGGCCGCATCGGCAGCGCCAGCACGAGGTCAGCGCGCTCGCGCCAGGACCCCCCGACGCCGTCGCGCTCCGTGCCGACGACCAGCACCGCGTCGGCCGGCAGGTCGGCCTCCGGGTCGCCGTCGGCATCGAGGACCACCAGCGGCCCGGTCACCTGCTCGTCCGCGATCGCGAGGACCGGCAGCGCGTAGTGCAGGCCCGCGCTGCCGCGCAGGACCGTCGGGTGCCACGGGTCCAGCGGGCCGGTCACGGCGACGCCCGACGCGCCGGCTGCTGCGGCCACCCGAACGACGGCCCCGGCGTTGCCCGGGGAGCGCGGCCGGTCGAGCAGCACCAGCGGGGCGTCGCGGAGCGTGAGGACCGCCAGGTCACGCGCCGGAAGGTCGCCCGTGGCCTCGACGCCCGTGTGGTGGGCGACGTCGGCCACGACCGCCCGCTCGAGCAGCAGGTGCGTGATGTCGGGCGCCAGCCGGTCTGCGAGCGCACGGGTCCGGTCGAGGTCCCGCACCCGGACGTCGTGGACCAGCCGGGGGGCGAAGCGCAGCACGTGCTTCACGCAGTGGAAGCCCTCGAGCGGCACCGTCGTCACCCGGGCAGCCTTGCAGTCGGGGACCTAGTGCCGCATCAAGCAACCTTCGCCCTCTTGATCGTCTCGGCCTTGGCGACGACTTCGCGTAGCCGCCGGTGGGTCGCGGCGTGCCGGTTCCGCCAGGCGATGTAGCGGCGGATCATCAGGGCCTGCTCGGCGTGGCTGTTGTGGTCGGTGCCGTCCAGGGCGAAGTAGCGCAGCGCGGTGAACTGGGCCTCGAT
>JBKJQM010000053.1:0-16824 GCA_046594005.1 Mycobacteriales bacterium | reverse complement strand
CGCACTGGTCAGCTGGCGGACCGGCACCGGCCGTCACCACGTCGTCGGCGGCAGGCCGCCGGTCGGCGCGGACCCTGCCGAGCCGACCCTCGAGGACGCCTACCTGCTGATGCTCGGGCCCGACGCGCACCGGGTCCGCACACCCACATGACGCCGTCCCCACCACACCTGGAGCGACCGATGAGCAGGCTCTCCGTGCCCGTGCCCGTGCCCGTGCCCGGCATCGCCGGTTCCCGCGCGATGGCCGTCATC
This sequence comes from Mycobacteriales bacterium, assembly GCA_046594005.1. Lineage (GTDB taxonomy): Bacteria > Actinomycetota > Actinomycetes > Mycobacteriales > SCTD01 > SCTD01. Next base: position 16,572 of record JBKJQM010000053.1, on the reverse strand, counting down.
GAGGCCCGCCGGATGGCCCGCCACCCCGTCTTCGTGCTCGGCGTGGCTCTTGGCTTCGTCGTGCTGGGCCTGTACGTCGCCCTCGTCGGCGACGAGACGGGGCTGCCGGTCGTGCTCACGCTGCCCCTGCTCGGCGCGTTCTACATCGGCTTGGCCAGCGTGATCGCCGCCGCGCTGCTCACCCGGTCCACCGAGGTGGCCGTCGAGACCCTCGCCACGGCACCCGGCACAGAGGCACGCCGGACGCTGTCGCTCGTCGCGGCGGGCACCCCGCCGCTCGTAGCCGGGCTGGTGTTCTCAGTCGCCCTCGTGGTCCTCGCGAAGGTGATCGGCGTGGCTCCGCAGGAGTGGTGGTTCGGCACCCTGCCCGCCTGGCAGGTGTGGAGCATCGTGCTCATGTGCCCGGTCGCCTGCTTCGACGGAGCTCTGCTGGGCGTGCTGGCCGGCCGCTGGCTCCGGTTCCGTGGCGCGTCGGCCGCGGTGGTGGTCGCGCTCATCGTGGTGAGCCTGCTCGGCACGACCGGCCTTGAGACCGGCAGCTCTGAGTGGCGGCTCTGGGTGCCGTGGGCCATCTGGCACCTGGGGGACAACCCGGACGGCACCCAGACGCTGCTCGCGGGTAATCCCGCTGCCTACCTCGGCTACCTGCTGGCTCTCGGCGCACTTGCCGTCCTCGGCGCGATGGCGCACGACCACACCGCCCGGACGCCCAGGTTCCGCACCCTCGTCGCGGCGGTCGCGGCGGTCGCGGTAGGGCTCTTCTTCCTCGCCGCGACGACCGGCGCTCACGACAACCGGTTCTCCGACCCGATCCCGGCCAGGGTCACGGGTTGAGCGCCCGGCTCTGGTACCTCCGGCGCGGGGTCGCCTGGCTGCCGCTGCTCGGGGGCTGCGGTGCCGCCGGGGTCATCGCAGTGCTCCTCGCCCTGTGGCCCGGCGACGGCTTCCTGCTCGCGCCGGCGCTGCTCGCCTGCTGTGCGGCCGCCGCGGCGTTCGCCTACGACGAGGACGCACTCCCGGTCGTGGCCGTGACGCCCCGTGGAGCGGGCTGGCGACGCGCCAACCGGCTCGGCGTGACGCTGGTGCCCCTGTCGGTGTGGGCCGTGGTGGTGGCTCTGCGACCTGGCAGCGTCGCGTTGTGGCGGCCAGGCTGGGGGCTGCTGGGCGGCGCCACCGTCCTGCTGGTCGCCGGCTCGGCGGCTCTGGGCTCGCGACGGCTCGTGCCGACGCCCGGCGCGCTGCTCGCGCCGGTGGTGGCGTTGGCCGCGGTGGCGCCAGTGACACTGGCGGGGATGTTCAGCTGGGGCACGCTCTACCCGATCGGCGACTTCCCCGACGCTGTGCGGACGGTGTGGCTGGGGGTGGCGCTCAGCGGCGCCGCAGTCTGCGCCGTGGCGCTGCGTCCCGGACTGCGCCCGTGAGGATCACCCTGGCACCGGCGCATGGCGCTGGAGACCAGGCGTCCCGTGTACGAGCCACGCTCGCCGCCTCACCACCCCGCTGAGCTGCGACAGCACACGTGGATCTCGTTCTCGATCGCCGTCCGCCTCACTCCTTGTGCCGTCGGCTCCCGCCGTCCCAGTCCTCCTGCGCGCCCACCTGGTCGGCCGTCACTCCGAGCCCCGTCAGCAGACGTGCAGGTCGGCATCGCTCACGAGGCTGCTCCCCGATCGTCGGCGCACGGCGGGGTGTCCATGTGGTGGCTCCTTGGTGTCAGGCGCGCAGGGTCCGGCTGGACCGAGTGGACCGGGGCCTCGCGGACGGTGACCCTCAGGGCAGGCCAGGACGTCAGAGACCCGCCGAGGGTGGCGCCCCTGACCTGCGGCGCGGGGGTGCGAGGTCGGACCGGGACTCGTCGACGTCCAGGAAGAGCAGCTCGGGGACGGGCACGACGATCGAACAGCTACCTCGCGGTGTCGGTCCGGCTCGTCGAGCCGGTGGGTCCCCCACCGTCCTGCCTGCCTGCTCACGGTCCGCGCAGACATCGACAGCGCAACGGCACCCGGGCGGGTCAGTGCGCGGCGCGCAGCACGAACAGCCCGGCGGTGAACACCGCGCTCCCCGCCCACAGCTGCAGGAGGCCGGCGCGGCGGGCGGGCAGCACGAGCAGGGCGAAGAAGGCGGACACCAGGACCGCCTGGACGAGCACCCCCGCATCGGTGCTCGGCAGCAGCAGGTCGACCAGCCAGCCACCCTCGCCGACCCGGCGCTCCAGGTCCGTCGGCTGAGGGAGCGCTGGCTCCGGGTCCGCCGCGAGCAACGAGACGACGACAGTCACAGCACGCCGAGCGCGCCTGCGGTGCTGCGGACGAGCTCCTCGTCCTGGCCGACGACGAGCAGCGCATGCGGCAGCCGCGCGCACAGCACGATCACGTCGCCGCGCTGCGCCATCCACGGACCGTCCTGCCCGGCCAGGCGGTGCGCTCCGGGGGCCTCGGGGAACGGCTTGTCGGACAGGTAGAGCATGACCCGCCGGCCGGCCGGATCCCGGTAGGCGTAGCCGTCGACGTCGAGCCCGGCGTAGCTGCCGCCGCCCGCACCGACCGGCTGCAGCTCCAGCTGCGACAGGTCGGGTGCCCGCTGCTCGGGCAGCTGGGAGCCGGGCAGCTGCTGCGCCGTGTAGTCGGCGACCACGTCCCGCAGCGAGGGCGGCTCGCCGGTCCCCCCGCCGACGGTGAGGATGAGGGCGACAGCGGCCGCGGCGGCCAGCGCAACGGCAGCCGGCAGCAGCCGGAAGCGGGAGCGGGCGGCCGCGACGTCGCTGACCTCCTCGGACTGGACCAGCGCCCGCACGCGGTCGCGCAGGGCCGCCGGCGCCGCCGTGCGCGTCGACTCGGCGAGCGACCGGCCGCGGCGCGCCTGCTCGACCTCGTGCCAGCACTGCGAGCACTCCAGCAGGTGCGCGGAGAAGCGCTCACGGTCCACCGCGGACAGGGCACCGCCCAGGAAGGCAGCGGCGTCACGTTCGGCGTCATGTCCCATCCGGCGTCCCCTCCCGCTCCGTCACCAGTGCCCGGGCGAGCACCTTGCGGCCCCTGTGCACGCGGGCCAGGACCGTCCCGCGCGGAGCGCCGACGATCTGCGCCGTCTGCGCGGCGGTGTACCCGCCGAGGTCCATCAGGGTGATCGCCTCCCGCTGCGGAGCCGGCAGCCGTGACAGCGCCACCCGCACCAGCGACGCCTCCACCGAGGCCAGCGCGGACCGCGCGGTGTCGGCGCCGGCGTCCGGCTGGTCGAGCAGCCACCGGTCAGCGGCGACCTCCACCGGGCGCACCGCGCTACGGCGGTAGGACGACCGAGCGGCGTTCAGGCAGATGGTGGCGAACCAGGCCGCCGGGTCGTCCGGCGGTCGGCGCCGCCAGCCACGCAGCGCCAGCACGCACGTCTCGGAGACGAGGTCCTCGGCGTCCTGCGCGCTGCGGGTGAGGCCGCGCGCCAGGTTGTGCAGGCGGTCCAAGTGCTCGGTGAAGGAGTCCAGGAACGCGTCGTCGTCCACCGCACCTCCTGGCTCGCGCTCACTGACCCCTGTCGACCCGGACGCGCCGCCCGCTGTGCTGATTGCAGCGCGGTCGATCGCGGAAGCAGGATCCGTCCCGCGCCCCCTGCGCCAACGGGCACGGAAGCCATGCAATCACCCACGGGCTACGGGCGTCCGTCCAGACAGCCGCCACCACGGCGGACCGACCCTGGAAGGGCTCTGATGACACACGACACGACCGCGGCGGGCGCGCCGTCCGGGACCACCGACAGCTCGCACAGCAGCAGCCACACCACCGCCCGGCGGGCCCGCGGGATCGCCCTGATCGTCGGCGCCCTGGTGATCGTGGCGCTGGTCGAGACCGAGACCGTCCCGTACTACTGGTTCCCGACGCTCACCGGGCTGACCTACCTGGCCGCCGCCGCCGCCGGCCGCAGCCGCGGCACGCTGTGGGGACCGGGCTTCGTCATCACCAGCGTGGGCCTCGGTGCCGCGCTGTGGCTGCGCGACGGCCGGAGCGCCGACAGCTTCGAGTTCCTCGCGCTGGCCGTCATGGCGCTCGGCCTGGGCGGCGTTCTCGCAGCCCTGCTCACGCAGGTCAAGGGCTTCTCGATCAGCGCGATGAGCGTCGCGATGCCGGTGCTGCTGTTCGGAGTGTTCGCCCTGCTCGAGCAGCAGGCGGTCAGCCCCTTCGCCGGACAGACGTGGGTGTACGCAGCGCTGCTGGTCGTCTGGGGCGCCTACGAGCTGCGCCCGGGCACGCGCCGCTAGCGTCTGCAGGGGAAGCCGACCGCGGCACGGGAGGACGACATGACGCTGCAGGAGGCACTGGCGCTGGTCGCCGGGCAGCGGGTCGACGTACTGGTCACCCTGCCGCGCGACGGCCGGCCGCAGACCAGCAACGTCGTGCACGCCGTGACCGGAAGGCAGATCCGTCTGGGCGGCCCTGGACAGCATCGTGCTGCGCAACCACCTGGAGCGGTGCGTCACGACCGCGATCCAGGGTGGCGACCCGCTGATTCACGACGAGCTCCTGATCGTCCTCGACCGCTACCGGTAGGCCGGCAGTGACGACGGCGGCTGCCCGCGCCGAGCGCGGGTCGTGCTGCGATGACCCGCAGGACGCCGTCTGGGGCCGGCTGCCCGGCGCCGAGCCGCCCCTGCGGTGGTGGATCCCCGCCGCCGTCGCAGGACTCGCGGCTGTGGTCCTGACGCTCGTCGTCGTCCTGGTGGTCCGAGCGCCGGGGCCGCTGGACGACCCGACCGCCGGCGACCAGCGCGACGGGCTGCTGCTCGACGGGCCCGTCCTGCCGAAGCAAAGCGACGGTGTCGAGTTCGGAGGGCGCCCACTGGTCGTGCTGTTCGACCGCGAGGAGCCGACGGGGCCCGCCTTCGAGCAGTGGCGGGCGGCGGTCGCCGACGACGGCGTCGAGCTGGTGGTCAAGGTCGGCGCGGCCGGCGACGACCTCGCGCAGCTCATCGGGATGCCGAAGCCGGTCGACGGCGGACGGCCCATCGGCTACGCGGTCGTGGACCCGGCGCGCACGGTCAGGTACGCGACGCTCGACCCGGTCTACCCGCAGAACGCGTTCGAGGTGGACGTCATCACCGGCGCGGTCGCTGACGCCGGCCGGTGAGCGTGGAGCCGGACGGCTGGAGCCGCGCGTACCGGCCGCTGCGGCCGGTCTCGCTCGTCGTGCAGCTCGTGCTGCTGGTCCTCGCCGAGATCGGGCTGTACGCGAGCTACAGCGTCCATGACGCGCGGTTCCACTGGGCCACGCACTTCCTGGTCGGGCTGGCGTTCGCGTCGCTGGTCCTGCTGCTCCGGCTGCTCGTCACGGGCGCGCCCGGGCCGCGTCTGCTCCTGCTGGTGGTGCTGGCGTTCCACGTCTACGCGATGCTCCCGGACCTGCTGTTCCGCGGGGGCGTGCCGCACTACCGGTGGATGGACGTGTTCCTCGGTCACGTGGCGGCGCACTACCTGCCCGGCGGAGACGGCAGCTGGCTCGCCGTCGCGCTGACGTGCCTGGGCCTGTACGTCGGGGCGCTCACGGCGTGGATCCGGGCCCGGCAGGCCGAGTCCGCCCTCGGGCTGCCTCCCGGCATCGGCCTGACCGGCATGGCGGTCCTGCGGCCGCAGCGCGACCCCTCCGCCACGGACCTCGCTCACGACGAGCAGGTCGACGGGACGGGCCCGACGGTCGTGCTCCTGCACGGGCTCGGCGCCTCGTCGGCGTTCTGGCGGCCCGTCGTGAGGCAGATCGACGGCCGGGCCCGGACGCTGGTGCCGGACCTGCTCGGGTTCGGCGCGTCGATCCGGCTCGGGACGCACTTCCACCTCGACGACCAGGCCGCCGCGGTCGTCCGGCTGATCGAGCGGCACGGCGGCGGCCCGGTCGTGCTCGCGGCGCACTCCTACGGCGCCGCTGTCGCGGTCACCGTCGTCCAGGACCGGCCGGACCTGGTCCAGGGGCTCGTCCTGGTCGCTCCGGCCGCGTTCGCCGACGCCGCCGAGGCACGGGAGCGGATCGGCGGACGGTCCTGGATCGCTCGCAAGACCATGGACGGGTCGCCCGTGGCGGACCTCGCCTGCGGGACGATGTGCCTGCTCCGCCGACCGCTGACGGCGCTCGCACCCCGCGTTGCTGCCCGGATCTCCCCGGACGTGCCCGCGGATGTCGCCCGCGACTCGGTGACCTACGTCTGGCCCGCCTATCGCGACGCCGTGACGAGCCTGATGGACGACAGCCCCCTGCCGAGCTGGCTCGCGGACCCGCCGCTGCCGACCGTGGTCGTCCTGGGAGAGGACGACCAGACGGTGCTGGCCGCCGGCCTGGACCGGCTGCTCGGACCGGGGGTCCACACCGTCCGGCTGCCCGGCACGCACGCGCTGCCCCTCGAACGGCCCGCCGACCTGGCCCGTCTGATCCTCGCCGCCCGGGGCACGGAGGCGTCCGCGGCGTCGTCGTGACGGGTACTCCCCGCATGCACCCGCATGTCGAGCAGAACCCGGGCACGGCTGCCCGAGAGCGCGTCGGCCCGGGCCGCACCACCTGACGCGTCCTGTGGCGCTCGCGGGCAGCGGGCAGCGGGCCATGCCGCACCACCCGTTCGGACCACGTCAGCCTGGGCATCCCCCTACCGGGGAGTTCAGCCGGCGGCCGTTCCGCCCGAAGCACCAGTCACATCCCACTCGACCTGAAGAGGAGACCGTGCACCTGTCGCGAGCAGTCGGCCCCCGCCGCCGCGCATGCCTGGCCGTCGTCCTGATCGCCGTGGCGGTCGCCGTGCCGCTGCTGACCCTGCCGTCGCTCCCCTCGTTGTCATGGGGGCCGGCGCTGCTCGGCCTGCTGCCCTGGGTGTTCGGCAAGTACGTGCTGTGCCCCCTGCGCTGGCACGCGCTGTCGGAGAGCGGCCGCTCGCGGGCCTGGCACATCCGGGCCTACGCCGAGTCCGAGCTGTGCGGGCTGCTCACGCCCGGCCACGTCGGCGCGGACGCCTGGCGCGTGCGCCGGCTGACCCGCAACGGAATGACCACGCCGGACGCGGTGGCCGAGGCGGGCCTCGACCGGCTGGTCGGCGCGCTCGGGCTGGCCGCCTTCGTCGGCTTCTCCGCCGTCGCCCTGCCGGCCCGGATGCTGCTCAGCGCCGTCGGCATCGCGGTCGTCGCGGTGATCGCTGCCGTGCTCGTCGGCCGCCGCTTCCCGTACCTGGTGCCGCGGCGGTCGCTGCCGTCGCCGCACAAGGTCGCCGCCGGCGTCGTGCTGTCCGCCGGCTACCAGCTGTCGATCTGCCTGCTGCTGCTGGGCACCGTTGCCGCCACCGGCCACAGCCTCGGCCCGCTGGCGCTGCTGGGCGCGTTCGGCGCCAGCCAGCTCGCCGCCGCCGTCCCCGGACCCAACGGCGCGAGCCCCCGCGACGGCGCGCTGGTCGTCGCCCTGGCCGGTCTCGGTCTCCCCTGGTCGGCCGCCTTGGGCGCCGTCGCCCTCAAGGCCACGCTGGCCTGGCTGCCGGCGCTCGCGCTCGGCGGCGTCAGCCTGCTGGCCGCCCGTCGACTGGCCGCCTCCACGCGAACCGGCGCCGCGCCCGCGTAGCGCTCCTCGGCGGAAATCGCTTCCCCGCTCCGCTGGACGGGTCCACACTGGGCGGGCCGTCGGGGGGTGGCCGTGCAGCGAGCAGCAGTGCACCGGGTCCGCGGTGCGGCGCGCACCGTGGCCGCCGACGCCCTGGTCATCGTCACGGGCGTCGTCGTGTACTTCGGGGTCCGCGGCACGACGGCCGGTTCGCCGGAGGTGGCGCGGGCGCACGCCCACGACCTGCTGGCGCTCGAGAAGGACCTCGGTCTGGATGTGGAGAGCGGGGCGCAGGCGCTCCTGGTGGACCTCGACGCGCTGGTGACGCTCGCGAACTGGGTCTACATCTGGGGCCACTGGCCGGCCATCGCGGCGACGTTCGTCTGGCTGGCGCTGCACGACCGCCGCGTGTTCCTGCGGCTGCGCAACGCCATGGTCGCCTCGGGCGCGATGGGGCTGTGCGTCTACACGACCTACCCGGTCGCCCCGCCCCGGCTGGCCGGACGCGGCTTCGTGGACACCGTCACCGAGCAGTCGGGCTCCTACCGGGTCCTGCAGCCGCCCGCCTTCGTCAACCAGTACGCCGCCATGCCGAGCCTGCACGTCGGATGGGACCTGCTCGTGGGGCTCGCCCTCGTCGCCGCGACCTCCACCGCGCTGATGCGGACCGTCGGACGGCTGATGCCGGTGGTCATGGCCGCCGCCACCGTCGTCACCGCCAACCACTACGTCCTCGACGTCCTGGTCGGCGGCGCCTTCGGCCTGGCCGGGTGGGCGGTGGCGCTTCGCCTGGAACAACGCCGCGACGCGCGCGCCGCCTGCTCGACGGTGCTGCCGGCGCAGCGACGGTCGCCGGAGGACGGGCTGCCGCAGCGGACCAGGTGCGCCGGCGAGGGGTGAACGGGCTGTGGCACGGTGATCCCGTGACCCCGCTGGCGATCGCGCACCGGGCCGGCAACGACTTCGAGGCGCTGCGTCAGGCCGTCGCGCTCGGTGCGGACGTCCTCGAGGCGGACGTCCACGTGCGCGGCTCCCGGCTGGAGCTGCGGCACAGCAAGCACCTGCGGCCGCTGCCCCTCCTGTGGGACCACGGCCGCGAGGGCGGCATCGAGCTGACCCGCACGTCGGTCCCCCAGCTGGAGCTCGACGCCATGCTGGGGGCGCTCGACGGCAGCACCCGGCTCATGCTCGACCTCAAGGGACCCGGTCGGGTGGGTGAGCGGGTCGCGCAGGTCGTGCACGCCCGGCGGCCGGAGGTCCCGGTGCTGGTCTGCTCGCGCTGGTGGCCCGGGGTCGACGCGTTCGCAGGGCACGACTGGGCCCTCCCGGTGCTGACCGCACGGCACCGGGGAGAGCTCGCGCGCCTGCTGCGGCGGGTGCGGACCCGCCCGCCGTACGGCGTGAGCCTGCACGGCTCGCTGCTCACGCCCGCGGTGGTGGCCCAGATGCGGGACTCCGTCGAGCTCGTCATGACCTGGGCGGTCAACGACCTCGACCGGCTGGGCGTCGTCGTGGACCTCGGCATCAACGGGGTCATCAGCGACTCGGCCGACGTGCTGGCCGAGGTCCTGGCTCAGAGGTAGGAGCGCAGCTCCCACAGCTCGGGGAAGTAGCGCAGGCTCAGGCGCGAGCGCAGGTAGTCGCCGCCGCTCGAACCACCCGTCCCCGGCTTGGTGCCGATCTGCCGCTCCACCATGTCGACGTGCCGCGAACGCCACTGGGACGCCAGCGCGTCGTGCGTCAGCAGCGCCTCGGCCAGCTCCCACAGCTCGGACAGCTCGCGCTCGCGGGCGATCCGCAGCAGCGACGCCCGCCGCTCCTCGGGTGAGCCCACCGCGAACCCGCGGCCCTCGAGCAGCGCCAGGAACGCCTCCCACAGCGAGGTCTCCGCGAGCCGCGCCTTCAGCCGGGTCCGCTCCTGCGGCGAGGCCTGCCGCAGCCGCTCGACGTAGGCCGGATCCCGAGCGCCGGACAGGAACTCCAGCTCCCGGAACTGCACGCTCTGGAAGCCACTGGCCGGCGCCAGCAGCGACCGGAACGCCAGGAAGTCCTGGGGGGTCATCGTCTCGAGCACGACCACCTGCTGCACGAGGATCTGCTCGATCGCGTGCACCCGGACCAGGGCCCTACGGGGCTCGTACGTCCGGCCTGCCAGCATCCCGTCGCGGGCGGCCTCCAGCTCGTGCAGGCACTGCGTGAACCACAGCTCGCAGACCTGGTGGACCACGATGAACAGCAGCTCGTCGTGCGCCGGCGGGTCGGACTGCAGCACCTGCAGGTCCAGCAGCTCCGGCAGGTGCAGGTAGCTGCCGTACGACAGCCGCGCACCGTCCTCGCCGAACTGCCGGTCGCCCATGGCGGCGACCCTAGGCGTCTAGGTACGCGCTCGGGCCGTCGCCCGCCGGTTCGCCTCGTCGAGCGCCTCGACCAGCTGCTCCTTGCTCATCGACGACCGGCCGGGCACCTCGAGGCGCTGCGCCAGCTCGTACAGGTGCTTCTTGCTGGCGTTCGCGTCGACACCGCCGGCCGTCTTCGCGCGGCTCCGGCGGCCGCCCGCGGCCTTGGCGTCGCTGGGGCCCTTCTCGGCCTTGGGCTCCCAGTGGTCGCCGACCTTCTCGTACGAGTGCTTCACCGACGCCAGGGCCGTACGCGCCGCGCGCTCCCCCGGGCCGTAGGTCTCGGCGGCCGAGTCGTAGGTCTTGGCGTACGTGCGCTGTGCCTTGGCGGGCGAGCGCTGCAGCGTCGACGGGATCTCGTCCTGCGTGACCGTGCCGGACGTCGTGGTCTTGGGCATGACCACGACCTGCCCGCTACGCGCCGACCTTCACCAGGTCGACGACGAACACCAGGGTGCTGTTGGCGGGGATCGTCGGCGGCTGACCCGCGGCGCCGTAGCCGAACTGCGGCGGCAGCACGATCATCCGGCGACCGCCGACCTTCATGCCGATCGGTCCGGCGGCGAAGCCGGGCACGGTCCCCTCGCGGCACAGGCCGACGTTGAAGGTCTGCTCCGGGCCGCCCTTCCACGAGGAGTCGAACTCCTTGCCTGTCTCGAAGAAGGCACCGACGTACTTCAGGTCGACCTGGTCACCGGTCTTGGCCTCGTCGCCGTCGCCCACGACGATGTCGGCGTACTGGAGGTCGGTGGGCTTGGCGCCCGTGTTCGGCGCGATGACCGGCTTGGTCGTGAGGTCCTTGGTGGCCGTGGCCGGCGCCGGGATCTCCTTCGCCGTGATCGGGCAGGTGAGCGTGCCGCTCTCCTTCGGGGTGGCGGAGTCCTTACCGTCGTCGCTGCCTCCGCAGGCGGCGAGCGAGCCCACGAGGGCGAGGGCGAGGAGCAGGTGGGCGGGACGGGCGGTCATGCAGTGGGCTCCTGGGTCGTGGGGGTCTGTCCGAGCAGGCGATCGAGACGTGGGCCCTCGAGGCGGGAGAAGGCGCGCCGGGGGCGGGTGCGGTCCAGGACCGCGGCCTCGAGGTCGTCGCCGGCGATGGTGCGCGGCGTGCCGTCCGGTGCGGTCGTGAGCGCCTCGACGGCCAGCTGCAGCGCGGCCTCGAGGGAGGCGGTGGCGTCGTGCCGCTCGCGGACGAACGTCGCGATCGGGTCGCTGTTGCCGCCCATCACGACGAAGCCGTGCTCCTCGGCCACCGAGCCGTCGTAGGTGAGGCGGTAGAGCTGGTCGTCCGCCGCCCGCTCCCCCACCTCGGCGACGACGATCTCGACCTCGTAGGGCTTGCCGGACTCGGTGAAGATCGTGCCGAGCGTCTGGGCGTAGGCGTTGGCCAGGCCGCGGCTGGTGACGTCGCGGCGGTCGTACTGGTAGCCCCGCAGGTCGGCGTAGCGCACGCCGGCGGTCCGCAGGTTCTCGAACTCGTTGTACTTGCCGACCGCGGCGAAGGCGATCCGGTCGTAGATCTCGCTGATCTTGTGCAGCGCGTTGCCCGGGTTCTCGCCGACGAACAGGATGCCGTCCGCGTAGGCCAGCGTGAGGACCGAGCGGCCGCGGGCGATGCCCTTGCGGGCGTAGTCGCTCTTGTCCTTCATGAGCTGCTCGGGTGAGACGTAAAACGGCATGCTCATCGGGCTGCTCCTCCGGTGCGGGTCGTCACGGGGCTCAGCCGCCCGGGTTCTGCATGCGCTCGCCGACGACCGTCTCGACGACGGCACCGACCTCGTCGTCGGCCAGGCGGCGCGCGCCCTCGTCGGTGACGGTCATGACGATCGGGAAGATGCGGCGCGACAGGTCGGGCCCGCCGGTGGCGGAGTCGTCGTCGGCCGCGTCGTAGAGCGCGTCGACCGCCATCTTCACGGCGCCGGCCTCGTCGACGCCGTCGCGGTAGCGCTTCTTCAGCGCGCTGCGGGCGAAGGTGCTGCCGCTGCCGACCGAGTGGAAGCTGTGCTCCTCGTAGCGGCCGCCGGTGATGTCGTACGAGAAGATGCGCCCGACCGCGCCCTCGAGGTCGTAGCCGGCGAACAGCGGTACGACCGCGAGGCCCTGCATCGCCATGCCGAGGTTGCCGCGGATCATCGCCGAGAGGCGGTTGGCCTTTCCGTCCAACGAGAGGACGTGGCCCTCCATCTTCTCGTAGTGCTCGAGCTCGACCTGGAACAGTCGGACCATCTCCACCGCGAGACCCGCCGTGCCGGCGATCCCCACCACGCTGAAGTCGTCGGCCGGGAAGACCTTCTCGATGTCGCGCTGCGCGATGATGTTGCCCATCGTGGCGCGCCGGTCGCCGGCCATGACGACGCCGCTCGCGTGCACGACCGCGACGATCGTGGTGCCGTGCGGGGCGTCCACCACTCCCGCCGGGAGGTCACGCCGGCTGGGCAGCAGGTCGGGGGCCGCCTGGCCGAGGAAGTCCGTGAACGACGACGAGCCGGGCGCGGTGAAGTGGGCCGGCAGCCGCCCGTGCAGCCCTGCGTCGTTGGTCATGCAGCGGTCTCCCGGAGGTGGTCGGAGGGGGGACGGCCACCCTACCGAGCGGTCACCGCGTAGACGCCGCGCTCGACCCGGACGACCTGCGGCCGGGTGCGGTGCAGGTACGCCACGCCTGCTGCCAGCAGGTCGGGGCGGTCCCGGAAGTTGCCCAGCCCCTGGTTGCAGCACGAGCACAGGACCCCGCGGACCTCGCCGGTGACGTGGTGGTGGTCGACGTGCTGCGGGTCGCGCTCGTCGCAGAGCGCGCAGCGGCCGCCCTGGGCGGCGACCATCGCGTCCACGTCCGCGGAGGTGAGGCCGTAGCGCCGCTTGAGGTGGAAGTCCCTCGTGGACCCGTGCTTGCGGATCCGCGCCTCGCGGGTGACCTCGTTGTGGCACGGCAGGCAGTAGGCCGTCCGACCGTTGCGCGCGCCGGCGTTCACACCGAAGCAGTCCAGCGGCAGCACGTCGTCACAGCGCGGGCAGTACGCCGTGCCCTCCGGAAGCACCCGCCGGTGACGGATGGTCCGCCCCGCCGCAGCCGCCTTCTTCTCGCGGTGCAGGCGGTACCGGACCGCGAAGCACTCCTTGCAGTACGTGCCGTGCCCATCCTTCGTCGTGCGGTTGCGCGGGAACGCCACCAGCGGCTTGGTGACATCGCAGTCCGGGCACCGCTTGGCCTCCGCGTCAGACACAGCGAGTCACCAGCCGATCACACAACGCGCTATTGCCCGCCTTTTTGTATATAAGCCTTGACGAATGACTCCGCATCCTGCTCCAGAACGTCGTCGATGTCGTCGAGCAGCGCGTCGACGTCGTCGGTCAGCTTCGTCACCCGCTCCTGGACGTCGCTGGTGTCCGGCGCCGGTGCAGCGTCGGCCTCCTCGACCTCCTGCTCGCGTCGTGCCCGGTCCTGCCCGCCCGTGTCCTTGGTGGCCATGTCGCGCTCCCCTGCTCCGCCCGGCGTCCTGGTCGAACCCTAACCGCGAGGTCCGACAAGAGCCGGTGTCCGTGAGCGAGCCGTGACCTACGGCTGCTGGTCGCTCACGACGAACGCGTCGCCCTCGACGACGACCCTGCGGCGGCGGAGCTTCAAGACCGCGCCGTACGCCTTGACGAACTGGCTGTAGCCCGGGGTCCTGCCGACGTAGCCGAGGAAGCCCTTCGGCCCCTTGACCATCTCGCCGCTGTCGAGGTCGTACGTCGAGCCGTGCCAGGGGCAGACCAGGCAGCCGTCCTTGTCCAGGGACCCCTTCGACAGGTCGGCGAGCTGGTGCCGGCACCTCGACGACACGGCGCGCACCTCCCCGCCGCGGTTCGCCACCGTCCACGGGCCGGCACGGCGCACCGCCCCGACGGGCAGGGACGAGGTGGGGATCTGCTCGGGCACGGTGGGCTCCTGGGGACAGGTGGGGCGGCGTAAGGTGGACGGGCGATCTCGCCCTACCCATCCCGGGCAGGATGAGCGCGTGGACGCCGACGACCTGTACCGCCTCGCGCCGGAGGAGTTCACCGCCGCGCGGGACGCCGCGGCCAAGAAGGCGAAGGCCGATGGCGATCAGTCGCGAGCAGCGGCGCTCAAGGCCCTGCGGCGGCCGTCGGTGTCGGCCTGGCTGGTCAACCGCCTCGCCGCCACCCAGCGCGACCTGCTCGACTCGCTGCTGGAGCTGGGGCCGGAGCTGGCCGCAGCGCAGTCCGGTGGGGACGCGACGGCCCTGCGCGCGCTCGGCGCCCAACGCCGCCAGCTGGTGGACGCCGTCGTGACGACGGCGGTCGGCGATGCCGGCCGGACGGTGACCGCCGCCCTGCGGGAGGAGGTCGCCGCCACCCTCGAGGCCGCGCTGTCGGACCCCGCATCGGCGGAAGCGGTGCGATCGGGCCGGCTCGTGCGCTCGCTGTCGTACGCCGGCTTCGGCGCCGTCGACCTGTCGGACGCGGTGGCACCGGCGTCGGCCGCTACGGCGAAGACCAAGCCGACCGGGAAGAAGAAGCAGGTCAAGGCCGAGCGGGTGGCTGCCGCCGAGCGCGCCACCCACGAGGCAGCGGGCCGCCTCGACGACGCGGTGCGTGCCTGCGAGCAGGCCGAGCAGGAGCGCACGACGGCCGAGGCAGCCGTCCAGGAGCGCACCGCCGAGGTCGACCGGCTGACCGTCGCGCTGTCCGGGGCGCAGCAGGCGCGCGAGCAGGCCGCGCAGCAGGCGCACGCCGCCCGGGAGGCGTCCGACCGCGCCGTGGCGAAGGTCGGCCGTGCCCAGGACGCCGCCGAGGCGGCGCGGGCCGAGCTGGACCGGCTGCGGCGCGGCTAGCGCTTGCCGGACAGGTTCGCGACGAGCTCGGCCGCCGTCGCCGACGCCTCCAGCAGCGCGCCGACGTGGGCCTTCGTCCCGCGCAGCGGCTCGAGCGTCGGGACGCGCTGCAGCGACTCCCGGCCGATGTCGAAGATGACCGAGTCCCACGACGCCGCAGCCACTTCCGACGGGAAGCGGGACATGCACGAGCCGCGGAAGTACGCGCGGGTGTCCTCCGGCGGGTGGTCCACCGCCCGCAGGACCTCCTCCTCGCTGAGCAGCCGCTCCATCCGCCCGCGGGCGACGAGACGGTTGTAGAGGCCCTTCTCGGGGCGGACGTCGGCGTACTGCAGGTCGACCAGGTGCAGCTTGGGCGCGTCCCAGTCCAGGCCCTCCCGCTCGCGGTAGCCCTCCAGGATCTCGAGCTTGGCCACCCAGTCCAGCTGTCCCGACAGCGACATCGGGTCGGTCGCGAGCCGGTCCAGCGTCGTCTCCCACCGGACGAGCACGTCCAGCGTCTGCTCGTCGGCGTCGGCTCCCAGGCGGTCCTCGACGTGCTTGCGCGCCTGCTCGAGGTACTCCATCTGCAGCTGCACCGCCGTCATGCGCCGGCCGTCGCGCAGCACCACCTGGTGCTGCAGCGTCGGGTCGTGCGACACCGCCCGCAGCGCCGACACCGGGTTCTCGACGGCGAGGTCGATGCCGTTGTCGGTGAGCCAGCGGTCCTCGATCATCGACAGGACCAGCGCGGTGGTGCCGACCTTGAGGTACGTGGAGACCTCCGACAGGTTCGCGTCGCCGATGATCACGTGCAGGCGGCGGTACTTGTCCGGGTCGGCGTGCGGCTCGTCGCGGGTGTTGATGATCGGGCGCTTGAGCGTGGTCTCCAGACCCACCTCGACCTCGAAGAAGTCGGCCCGCTGCGACAGCTGGAAGCCGTGGTCGCGGCCCTCCTGGCCGATGCCGACGCGGCCTGCGCCGGTGAAGACCTGACGGCTGATGAAGAAGGGCGTCAGGTGCCGCACGATGTCGGCGAACGCGGTGCGGCGGGCCATCAGGTAGTTCTCGTGGGTGCCGTACGACGCGCCCTTGTTGTCGGTGTTGTTCTTGTACAGCAGGATCGGCGCGGTCCCGGGCACGAGCAGCGCCCGCTCGGCCGCGCGCGCCATCACCCGCTCCCCCGCCTTGTCCCACAGCACCGCGTCGCGCGGGCCGGTCACCTCGGGGGCGGAGTACTCAGGGTGCGCGTGGTCGACGTACAGGCGCGCGCCGTTGGTGAGGATGACGTTCGCCAGCCCCATCTCCTCGTCGGGCTCACCGGCGAGGTGGTCGGACATGCCGGCACCCACGTCGAAGCCGCGGGCGTCGCGAAGGGGGTTCTCCTCCTCGAAGTCCCAGCGGGTGCGGCGGGCGCGGACCGGGCCATCGGCCATGCCGCTGGCCCAGCCGTTCACGACCTGGGAGGAGGCCACCATCGCGCCGCTCGCGGGCTGGCCCGGGACGGAGACGCCGTACTCCGTCTCGATGCCCATGACACGCCGGGTGGTCATGGGCCGAGCCTAGGTCGTGCGGGGCGGCCAGGCAGGCCAGGCGTGCTCACCGCAGGGGTGCATCGCCTCCAGCTCGGCCCGCCGTGCGGGGCTGAGCGGCTCGCGACTGCCGCTCGCGCCGTCGTCGTAGGTCAGGCGCACCTCGTACGCCGTCTTGTCCAGCCGCTCGACGACCTGGCCCCGGACCACGGCCCCGACCATGCGCTGCAGCACGTGCACGACCGCCTCCGGGGCGTCGTCGCAGGCGTCGCAGCCGCAGTCCGG
>JBKJQM010000501.1:0-9362 GCA_046594005.1 Mycobacteriales bacterium | reverse complement strand
CAGGGGGAGGCCGGTGTCCGGCTGGTCGTGCAGCTCGAGCACCTGTGGGTCGCGTCGTTCCCGTTCGAGGGGCGCCAGTGGCTCGACCGGCTGATGGCCCACCCGCTGCCCGACGCGCTGCGGGCGACCGCGCTGAAGGTCGCCGGTGGCCTGACCTTCATCGTGGGCGGCTTCGAGGAGGGCGCACGCACCTACGAGCAGAGCCTGGCGCTCTACCGGGCGCTGGGCGACGGTCGCGGCACCGCGGTCGTGCTCAACCGGCTGGCGATGTACTGGCTGACCCTGGACGACCTGCCTCGCGCGCGGGCGGCGACGCAGGACAGCCTGGACCTGCTGGGAGACAGCGGTTTCCGCAAGGAACGGGCGGTCGGCGAGGGGACGCTGGGCTGCATCGTGTACGCCGAGGGCGCCGTCGAGGAGGGGCTCGACCGGATGCTGCGCAGCGCGTCGGCTGCAGCCGAGATCGGCTTCACGTGGTGGCAGAACAGCATGCTCAACGGGGTGGGGGAGCGCCTGGTGGAGCTCTCCCGCTTCGCGGAGGCCGAGCCCCACCTGCTGGCTGCCCTGCCGGGGGCGCACCGGGCGGACGACCGCATGAGCCGCGTGTACGGGCTCGCCCTGCTGTGCCGCACCGCCGCGGAGACCGGTAGAAAGGAACGGGCCGGCGTCCTCTGGGCAGCCGTCGAGCGGGAGGAGGCGAGCGGGGAGATCGGCCAGTGGGAGCTCCAGCGGGCAGAGTACGAGGCCGCGCTGCCCAAGGACGACGAGGCGTTCGAACGAGGCCGCGCGCACGGGCGCCTACTGGACGTGGACGCCGCCGTCGCCTACGCCCTGACCACCGGCCCTGCGTGATCTACTGTCGCGCCGCGGAACCGGCCGGAGGTGCGTGTGGAGAAGTCGCAGACCGACGACCTGCTGCGCGAGCTGGGTGAGCTCGCTGCCCGGCTCGGACCGGCCGTGCGACCGGTCGGCGCGGACCGGCTGCTGGCCAGCATCACCCAGTCGGCGCGCCAGCTGTTCGGGGCCAAGGCGTGCTCGCTCGCGCTGCTGTCGGAGGACGGGTCCGAGCTGGTCTACACGACGGCCGCGGGCGAGGGTGCCGACGACGTGACCGGCATGCGGCTGCCGTCGGGGAAGGGGATCGCCGGCTGGGTGGTCATGTCCGGGCAGCCGGTCGCCGTGGCCGACCTGCACAACGACAGCCGGTTCGCCTCGGACGTGGCCGCCGAGACCGGCTACGTGCCGTCCGCGCTGCTCGCCGTCCCGGTCACCGACGACGACGAGGTCCGCGGCGTCCTGACGCTGCTGGACCGTGACGACAGCCGACCGGGTGCCGAGCAGGACATGGTGCTGCTCGGCGTCTTCGCGGAGCAGACCGCGCTCACGCTGCAGTCCGAACGCGCCTTCGCCGACCTCGGCCGGCTGCTGCTCGCGGCGGTGGCGCACGCGGCGTCTGAGGGCAGCGACCTGGTCGACGCGGTCGCCCGAGTTGGCCAGGACGCGCCCGAGCAGGATCCCGACCTCGCCGAGCTGGCCGAGGTCTTCGCCTTGCTCGGCCGCCAGGGGGAGCGCGAGCGGCGGCTCGCCGTGCGCCTCGTCAGGGACGTGGCGGCCTACACGGGGAGGCGGTCCGCACGTCGGCGCTGAGACCGGCCTGGTCGGAGGCCTTCGCGCCGGACGTGCTGGCGAACGTGCCGGTGCCCGACGTCGGCATCACCCGCGCGTGGGCCTTCGACGGCGCCTCGGGCGCCGGCATCGACGTGGCCGTCGTCGACAGCGGGATCGACGCGGAGCACCCGGCTGTCGGCCCGATCTCGGACGGCGTGGCCCTGCACTGGGACCGCGACGCGCAGGAGGTGGTGACGGTCCCGGGGCCGCACGAGGACCTGTACGGGCACGGCACCGCCTGCGCGGGCATCGTCCGCCGCGCTGCCCCGGACTGCCGCCTGCACAGCGTCCGCGTCCTGGGGGAGCGGCTCAGCGGCAAGGGCCCCGTCTTCGCGGAGGGGATCCGGTGGGCGGTGCAGTCCGGCTGCCGCGTGGTGAACCTCAGCCTGTCCACGTCCAAGGAGGACCTGCACTCGCTGTTCCACGACGTGGCCGACGAGGCGTACTTCGCCGGCGTGATCCTCGTCTGCGCCGTGAACAACGTGCGCACCGCGAGCTTCCCCTCGGAGTACGCCGCGGTCGTGTCGGTCGCCGCCAACGACGGGACCGACCCCTACGACCTCGACTGCAACCCGCACCCGCCGGCGGAGTTCGGCGCTCCCGGGATCGACCTCGAGATCCCCTGGCTGGCAGGCGCAACCGTCGTGGCCACTGGCAACTCCTTCGCGGCACCGCACGTCACGGGTCTGGTAGCCCGGTTGCTGAGCAAGCACCCGCACCTGTCCCCGGTGGAGGTGAAGGCCGTGCTGCGTGCGGTGTCGCGCAACGCCGTGCCGGTGTCACGAGCGTGACACCTCTGCTGTCCCCCGAGCGACAGACATCGGGCGCCGACAGGGCCATTGTCGGGTCCACGGCCGCAGGGGCCGCCTGAGGACACGGAGCACCCGATGAGCGACAGCCGCGCAGCAGACGACATGGACGACACCACAGGCCACCGCTCCACCGACGTCGGTGACGTGCCGGTCGAGGGCGGCCGCCGGCCGACGGCGATCGGCGACGAGGACGACGTGCAGGGTCACAAGCACGCGTCCCGCAAGAACACCTCCCGCAAGCACACCTCCCGGATCGCCTCAGCGACGGCTGACGGGGACGACGTCGAGGGGCACAAGCACACCTCCCGGATCGCCTCAGCGACGGCTGACGAGGATGACGTCGAGGGTCACATGAACGCGTCCCGCAAGAACGCCTCCCGCGCGAACTCCTCGCGCAAGAACAGCCCGCGCCTCGACGACGACGAGGACGACGTGCAGGGGCACAAGCTGACGTCGCGCTGACGGAGGGGGCGGCAGAGGCGGACGCGCACTGCGCGTCCGCCTCTGCGGCGTCTAGGGTCCGGCCGTGGACGTGCAGCGAGCGCTGGCCGATGCGGAGCTCTTCCGTGGCGCGCCGCTCGCGGTGCTCGACGAGGTCGCGGCGCTGGCGTCGACACGGCGCGTGCGCAAGGGCCAGCTGCTGTTCGCGGAGGGCGAGGCGGCGGAGCACCTGTTCGTCGTGGCGAGCGGCCGGATCAAGGTGCTGCTGTCGTCCCCTCGCGGAGAGGAGCTGATCCTCACCGTGCTGGGCCCGGGCGACGCACTCGGCGAGCTCAGCGTGCTCGACGCCCAGCCGCGTTCGGCGACCGCGCAGGCGCTCGACGACAGCGAGCTGGTCGTGCTGCCGGCGGCGGCGCTGCGGGACCTGCTGGGGCGATCACCCGGCCTCGCGCTGGCGTGGTCGCAGGAGCTGGCCGGTACGGTCCGCCGGCTCACGGGCTCGACGGGCGACCTGGTGTTCCTCGACCTGCCACGACGGCTCGCGAAGCTGCTGCTCGACAAGGGCGGCGACCCCGTCGATCTCGGCATGTCGCAGGGCGACGTGGCCTCGCAGCTGGGCGTGACCCGGCAGTCGCTCAACCGCGCGCTGTCGTCGCTGCAGCGCCGGGGCTGGCTGAGCGTCAACGGCCCGCAGGTCGTCCTGCAGGACCGGGCAGCGCTCCAGCGGTTCGCCGGATCCTGACCGGCGCCCCGGAGGAGCTCAGCGCGCCTCGGCGGAACGCAGCCGTGCGCACATCGCGAGCAGCAGTGCCTTGGCGACGTCCGGCTCGTCGAGGACCGGCGAGAAGTCCCACGCCACCAGGGTGTGCGTCGTCATGTCGCTGGTAGCGCGCACGGTCGCCGAGCGCGGCTTGCCATCGATCAGGGACAGCTCGCCGAAGTAGTCGCCCTCCCGGAGCGTGCGGACCACGTCGCCGCCGACGATGACGTCGGCCGAGCCGGACTGCACCATGTGGAAGGCGATGCCGCCCTGGCCCTCGACGGCGATCTCCTTGCCCTGCTCGTGCTGCACGGTCTTCATGCGCTGGGCGATCTTCTCGAGCGACCGCTTGCTGAGCCCTGCGAACAGGTCCACCTGCGCAAGGGCATCGGCGGCGCTGGTGGCCATGCGGGTCTCCTGGTGCCGGCGGGATGGTGGCCCGCAGGCTAGCGGCTGGGACCCCGTCACGCAGCCGTGCGAGCCAAGGGCACGGCAGCGAGCTGGCGTCGAGCGGGGTCACGGGGCACTCCGGGTGCGGGCTGCCGGGTCGTCAGCCACACCGTCCTTCCCCGAGGGACAGGGTGCTCACGGCTGCCTGCATGCAGTGCGGCACAGCGGTCGTCCGGGGAGCGACACCGTGCCAGCGCGGGTCGCGACGTCCGCCGTCACCGACCGACGGCGGCTGCCACCGTGGCCCGCGCCCCCCGCTCGAACAGGGACCGCAGTGCGGCGCAGAAGTCACGGGCGAAGCCCTCGTCGTGTGCCAGCTCGCCGAACACTCCTGCCTGTCGCAGGAACGACGCCGGGTCCGCGCGCTGCCCAGCCGCTGCCGCGGCGACCGTCTCCCGCAGCCCGTCCACCACGGCGATCGGCTCGCCCTGCTCGTCGAAGCCCTCGGCGTAACGGGCCCAGCCCGCGCACACCAGCGCGGCCAGCGGCACGTCGGCGCCGGCCGCCCGTCGCTCGAGCACCACCGGGAGCACGAAGGTCGGCATGCGGACCGAGCCCTCGGCGCACAGGCGGGCCAGGGTGTCGCGCACAGCCGGGTTGGCGAAGCGGGCGAGCAGTGTGCGGCGGTAGGCGTCGAGGTCGACGCCGGGCACGGGCTGCAGCGTCGGGGTGGCCTCGTCCTCCAGGTAGGCGAGCAGGAAGTCCGCGAACACCGGGTCGGCGCAGACCTGGTCGGTGTAGCGGTGGCCGGCGAGGTAGCCCAGGTAGCCGATCGCCTGGTGGCCGGCGTTCAGCAACCGCAGCTTCATCAGCTCGTACGGGTGGACGTCGCCGACCAGCTGCACGCCGACGTCCTCCCAGGCCGGCCGCCCAGCCGGGAAGTCGTCCTCGAGCACCCACTGCAGGTACGGCTCGCACACCACCGGCCAGGCGTCCTCGACCCCGAACTCGTCCGCGAGTGCGGAGCGGTCGGCGTCCGTGGTGGCAGGCGTGATGCGGTCGACCATCGAGCAAGGGAACGCGACCTCGTCGCGCACCCACGTACCGAGGTCGGCGTCTCGGCGCGAGGCGAAGCCGCCGAGGGCCTCGCGGGCCACCTCTCCGTTGCGCGGGACGTTGTCGCAGGACATCACCGTGAAGGGGGCCAGGCCCCGAGAACGCCTGCGGGACAGGGCTTCCACCACCATGCCGATGGCTCTCGTGGGCTGGGCCCCGGGTCGCAGGTCGAGCAGCAGGGACGGCTCGCGCGGCGTGAACAGGCCGGTGGACGGGTCCACCTCGTACCCGCCCTCGGTGATGGTGAGCGACACGATCCGGGTGGCCGGGTCGGCCATCCGCTCGACCGCTGCGTCGGTGTCGCCGGGGGCGTACAGGTAGTCGACGACCGAGCCGACCACCTGCGGCTCGAGCCGTCCGTCGGGATGCTTCACGACGACCGTGAAGAGCCCGCCCTGGGCCTGCAGGACGTCGCGCATCCGTCGGTCGCCCGGCTGGGTGCCGATCCCGCAGATGCCCCACTCGGTGGCGCCGGCCGCGAGCAGTCGGTCGACGTAGACCGCCTGGTGCGCGCGGTGGAAGCCGCCGACCCCGAGGTGGACGATGCCGGTGGTCACGTCGTCCCGGTCGTACGACGGCACGCGCAGGGGCAGGTCACGCAGGTCGCTCTCGCCCAGCCGGTGCACGTCCGGCAGTGTCCGCCTCACGGCTCGAGCCGCACGAGCAGGTCGGCGCGGGAGCGGGTGGCGTCGACGAGCTCCGCGTTCGCGTCCTCGGAGCCGGCCACCCACCGCTCCGCCGCCTCGGGAGCACGGCCGTACGCGATGTGCCTCGCCACCAGGCGCTTCCGGCGCAGGACGGGGTCCACGTCGACGAACCACGTCTCGTCGAGCAGCTCGCCCACCGCGGTGAAAGCGCCGTCGGCCAGCAGGTAGTTGCCCTCGGTCACGACGAGCGGGACGTCGTGCGCCACGGCGAGCGCGCCGGCCACCGCCAGCTCGAGGTCCCGCCGGAAGATCGGCGCGTAGACGACGTCGTCGACCTGCTCGCGCAGCCGGCGCAGCAGAGCGACGTAGCCGGCGGCGTCGAAGGTGTCCGGGGCGCCCTTGCTGTCCCTGCGACCGAGCGTCTCGAGCACCGCGTCGTCGAGGTGGAAGCCGTCCATGGGCACCAGCACGGCCCGACCGGCGAGGGCGTCGACGACGGCTGACGCGAGGGTCGACTTCCCGGCCCCGGGGGCGCCGGTGATGCCGAGCAGGACCCGCGGACCTCGTGCCGCGAGCTGCTCGGCGCGCGCTACGAGATCGGCCAGCCCGCCGGCGATCCCGGTCAGGTGCTGCGCCGGACGCCGGGGGCCAGCAGGGTGGTGACGGGCGGCTCGGGCACGGGACTCCTCGACGTCGGGCAGGGACGGTGAGGCGGCCGTGACCTGAGCGCTCGTCGCCGCAGTCAAGGGTCGCCGCCTCCACACCCTCCCGCGACAGGGTGCGGTCCGACAGTCCCCGCGCCGCGCGCCCGGCGTACGGTCCGGCCGTGGAGCAGCGGATGAGCCTCATCACCCTCGGGGTGGTGGACCTCGACCGCGCCCGCGCCTTCTACGAGGCACTCGGGTGGCGGGGCCAGGAGGTCGAGCGCACCGTCTTCTTCCAGGCGGGCGGGATGGCCCTGGTGCTGTGGGGCCGCGACGAGCTGGCGCAGGATGCCGGGGTCGACGTCGCGCCGGGCTGGGGAGCCGTGGCGCTGGCGCAGAACGTCCGCTCCGCGCAGGAGGTCGACGCGCTGCTCGCCGCGGCGGAGGCGGCCGGGGCCCGGATCAGCCGCGCGGCCGGGAGGACGTCGTTCGGCGGGTACGCGGGCTACTTCGCGGACCCGGACGGCCACGTCTGGGAGGTCGCCTGGAACCCCGGCTTCCCCCTGGGTCCGGACGGGAGCCTCGTGCTGCCTGACCTGGGTTCGGCGCAGGAGCAGCCGTCGTCCACGCCGCCGCAGTCGTCGCAGACCTGAGCCAGCCAGCAGGCGGGATCGCCGCCCTCGATCAGCTCTGCCTCGGGTGGACCACCGTCACCGGGCACGTCGCCTCCTTCACCAGGTCCTCGGTGGTCGACCCCAGGAGCAGGCCGGCCAGGCCGCTGCGGCCGCGGCTGCCCACGACGAGGTGCGCGGCGACGCGGGTGATCGCCAGCAGCACGGGTGTGGGGTTGCCGTGCAGCGCCCGGGGGCGGACCTCCATCGCGGGGCGCTCGCCGAGCTGCTCGGCCAGCAGAGCGGACAGCCGGCGCTCCGTCTCGGCTTGCCAGGCGTCGACCGACGGCGACTCGTCCTCGCCCTGCTCGGCGCCCGGGCCGGCGGCGAAGCTCCACACCCGGACGACGTGCAGCGGCTGCCCCAGTCCCTCGGCGAGGCCGGCGGCCCAGCGCAGCGCCTCGCCGGCCGGTGCGGACCCGTCGACGGCGGCCACCAGGGCATCGCGCAGGGGCTCGAGGTCGGGCTCGTCCACGGGTGTCCTCCGTCGGTGGTGGAGTCCAGCCTCGCAGGCCCGGAGCTCGTGGCGTGGCGCCCTTGCCGAACGGGCGCCGGTGCTGGGAGGCTGCGTCGTGGTCAGCCGACACCTGCCGGTCGCCGCGCTGCTGGCCGGACTGGTTGCTGCCGGCGTGCCGGCCGCGTACGTCCTGACGGCCGGTGGACCCGTCCTGGCCGCGGCGCTGATCGCGCTGCTGGGCCTGCTGCCGGCCGGGATCGCGCGCCTGGCGCAGGAGCCCCGCCGCAGCCGCTAGTCCAGCTGCTCGGTGTCGACGTCGTTGCGCTCGGCGAGCGCATGCAGGTCGGCCAGGTCGGCTTCGGCGATCTGCGCCAGCAGGGGGTCGCCGAGCGCGTCGGCGCTCTGCAGCGCGGCGCGGGCCTCGGCGACGCGCACCTTCAGCTCTGCCGCGAAGGCGCCCTCGGCGGCCGTGGTCACCTGGTCACTGCTCATGAGGGCTCCTCGCTCGGAGTGGCAGGGACGTACGCCGATCCCGTCCCCGGGGTGTCTGTGCGACACCTTCGCACCCTGATGTCCCGTTCGTCACCTCCGCAGCAGGACCGGTGCCGCCCCGGCGGCCAGGAGCAGGAGCGCGACGCCCACGAGCGGCGCCGACACATCGACCCGCTCGACGGCGGTGCTGAGGCGGGTGCCGATGTCGTCGTAGACCTCGCTGAGCTCCCCGGCGGTGGACGCCGTGTAGGCCTGACCGCGGGTGGCCGAGGCGACGTCCGCGAGCACCTTCTCGTCGACGGGAACGTCGAAGCGCCGGCCGTCGGCGACCACGACGCCCGCGGCCGTGCCGTACGCGATCGTGCTGACCGGCACCCCCAGGTCCGCGGCGCGCTGCAGGGCCGGGGGCAGCGGGCTGCCGGCGGTGCTGCCGCCGTCGGCGAGCAGGACCACGGCGCCGGCGGCCTTGCCGTCCGGCCCGGTGAGGGCGTCGAGGGAGGTCTGGACGGCGTCGCCGAGCGCGGTGCCGCCGGACAGCTCCAGCCGCCCGATGGCCCGGGTGACCACCTCGTGGTCGGTCGTCGGGCTGACCTGCAGGGTTGCCGTGCCGTGGAAGGACACCAGGCCGACGTCGAAGCCCTTCGGCAGGCCCTGCACGAAGTCGGTCGCGGCGGCCTTCGCCGCGGTGAAGCGGTCCGGCGCGACGTCCTCGGCCAGCATCGAGGTGGAGGTGTCGAGCGCGACGACGACGGTGGCGCGCTCGCGGGTGACCTCCTGCTCCGCGCGGGGCTGCGCGAAGGCGGTGGTCATCCCGGCCAGCGACAGCGCCAGCAGGGCGATCGACAGGTGCCGGGTCCAGCCCGGGCGGCGTGGGGCGACGGACGGGAGCATGGCCTCGCTGGCCCAGGCCCGCGACGGGTGCCGGCGGCGGCGCTGGACGAGGGCGTACGCCGCGACGAGCCCGGCGACGGCGAGCAGCAGGAGGAGCCGCTCGGGCGCGTCGAACGACGTCGGCAGGGTCACGTCCCCCATCGTCCACGGTCGGTGTGAGGAGGGTGTGAGTCGCTGCCACGGACTGTCGCAGGGCCGACCTACGGTCGTCGCATGCGCCTGCTCCACACCTCCGACTGGCACCTCGGCCGCACGGTGCACCGGGCCGACCTCGGAGCGGCCCAGGCAGCCTTCGTGGACCACCTCGTCGAGCTCGTGCGGGCCGAGCACGTCGACGTCGTGCTGGTCGCCGGCGACGTCTACGACCGGGCGG